>CANRPG010000022.1 GCA_947632425.1 uncultured Clostridia bacterium
GCTACAGCGGCGCTGTTGTTTGCGAGGTTTGAGGCGAAGTAATTGAAAAGGGCGAAGTAATACCGGCAACTATGGGCAGCCTCGAGGTTATCCCCGAAGCCGGCAAGGGCGCGCCCACGATAACCCTCACCGAGGCCGGCATGATAGACCTGGAAGATGCGGCTCTTACGGATGCTGAAAAAGAAGCTCTGAACAACGGCGCGGACATTGACATCATACTTTCTATAGATGATGCGACCTCCACCGTTACCGCCGACGACAAGGCTCTTACCGACAAGGCTATAGCAGACAAATTCATTTTAGGTCAGTATATCAATATCGACATAAAGAAAATAATTGACGGCAAGGAATTTGACGTAACGCAGCTCGGCAAGGAGATAAGCCTTACAATAGCAGTTCCCGACTCGCTGAAAGCAGACGGCAGAACGTTTGCAATAGTTCGCCTGCACGACGGCAAGGCTGACATACTCAGCGACCTTGACAGCGATGCGAACACTATCACTTTCAAGACCGACAAATTCTCGGTATACGCGATAGTTTACGCCGACAAGGCTGCAACACCCCCTGCACCGTCAACACCCGACAGCAACGTGAGCGATAATTCACCTGCCACCGGCGGCGACATCTCGCTGATATTCATGATACTGGCGGCTGTGGTGCTCGGCGCAATATGCATTATCCGCAAGGAAAACAAAGCTCGCTGAAACTAAGCAATAAAAAAATGGTCCTCACTTATGTGGGGATCATTTTTTCGCCTTTGCGCATATCATATCGCTGCCGGGGTAGGTGTGAAGCGCCGTTTCCTCAAACCCTGCGCCGTGTAAAAGATCGGTCAGCTGCTGCTTTGTAGGCAGAAATAAATTGTACTCTTTAGCGTTTTGCAAAGTCTTATCCGAAAGCCCTTCCCTGCCGTACTCATCGAGAGCCAGCAGAAACGTGCCGCCGCCTTTAAGCACGCGGTAAACTTCTTTCAGCTCTCTCTGCGGCTCTTTCCAGAAATAAAAGCTCTCTACCGTTAAAATTACGTCGAACATACCGTCCTCAAACGGCATTGAAGCCACCTGCGCACACTGTATATTCATCTTGCCGCGCTCTATATCAGCGGCGTTGTTTCTTATGGCAAGCCCTACCGCCGTTTCTGAATGGTCTATACCGAAAAGCTTGCCCTGTGGCAGCATACGCGACAATTTGCAAAGCGCCGCACCGCCTCCGCAGCCTATGTCCAAGACCGTCTCACTGCCGTTGAAAGACACCAGCGAAAGCGCGCGGTCTGTAAGCAGGCGGTGGCTGTCATTCATGCGTGTGAGCATTGCTTCACCTGCCACGCCGCGTGGGTCAGAAGGGTCGCCGAGCCGCGTTATTTCCTCCTGCGTAAGTTTTGAAATATCCATGTCAGTCCTCGCCGCCGTTTTTTAGTATGTCGGTATAGTCCGCAGTCTCTCCCACAGACGAAATGCTGTAGGAAGTCAGGCAGTCTCTTGTCCACGCGCAGCGATTGAGAATATCGGGCGTTACGCTTGCCGAAACCTGCGAATATGTCATCGGCTGCTGCGATACATAGCCGCCCAGCAGTACCGAGCGTTCAAAACCATGCTCTAAAAGCAGCGCGGCAAGTTCGTCAACTGCCTTTTTCAGCAGCATTCTGCGCGTGCCTTTGTAGTACTTTTTAATACCCTGCACGTTTATCTTGAAACATATCTGCTTGCGAAGCTCCTCGCCCTCGAGCGTTACCATATTCAGCACATCTTCTGTAATGCCCTCGAGGTCGCTGTGCCAAGTAAGCTTTTTTAAGTACTTGCGTATCTCGGGCGTGCGTATGTGCAAGACCGCCTGCCACACTTTAGAGAAATTCCCCTCGTCGGCTATCTCGTAGCAATTCTCGCCGCATTTTTGCATACCGTGTTCCTCGCACTCCTCTCGCACGGCAGTATAAATGGAATCGAGAACGTAAACGCCCTCGCACTCAACCTTTTCGTCGTCGATCTCAAATTCAATTCTGTACATTTCTTCGGACATTTAAAACACCTCTATTTCATTTTATAAAGCGACAGCCCTGCGGACTGTATCACAAAAAGTATCAGCAAAAACGTTATATTCAGCGCACCGAAAATAAGCACATATTTTTTCATGCCCTCTCGGTCGCGCCTGCGGTATTCGCTGAGCGTTATAAGGCTCGCAAGAGAAGCAATCGGCGTGCCCAGACCGCCTATGTTCACCGCGACCAGCAAATTGCTGTAAGCCTTTGTAAAGTGCGAGAGCATAACAGCCGTCGGCACGTTGCTCATCACCTGACAGCACAAAACGCCTATCGCCAGTTCCCTGCCCGGCAGAATGTTCATCAGCGTTTCCCTCACCGCCGAAATCCGCGCCATGTTTCCCGAAAAAACAAAGAATGCCGCAAATGTCGCAAGCAGAGGGTAGTTCACATCTTTGAGCGCTTTTCTGTCTAATACGAGCATCGCCGCCGTGACTATCGCAGTGCAGGCAAGGTATGGTATAACGCGCAGCACGCCTAAGATAGATACCACAAAAAGCACGCTGTAAACCACCGTCCGCGACTTGTGGAAGGTGTACTCCTCGCGGTTTTCAAGGTGCATGGGCTCGCGCGGTATTACAATGCAGCACAGCGCAATAAGCAAAAACGCCGCCGCGAACGGCACTGTCATTATCTCTATAAAAACCGCGGTATCTATGTTGAAATACGAGTATAAATACAAGTTTTGCGGATTGCCGAACGGGGTTATCATGCCGCCTAAGTTTGCGGCTATGTTTTGCAGAACGAACGTGTACGCCATGTATTTTTTCTTGTTGGTGGCGGCAAGCACGAAGTACCCCAGCGGCAGAAACGTCAGCAGAGCCATGTCATTGGCAAGCAGCATTGAGCCTGCATAGGTTATGAAAACAACGCCGATGACCACGTTGCGCACGTTGCTAAGGCTGTGAACTATCTTCTCGGCGGCAAGCTCGAACGTGTGTATGCGAGCAAAACCGCAGACTACCTCCAGCGTGCAGAAAAGGCAGGCAAGCGTTTTCATGTCAAAATAGCCGGCGTACTGCCTGTCGGGCGGAACGAAAAAACAAGTCACAAGCGCCGCGAGCAGGGCAATGCACAAAACAGGCTGTTTTTTAAACGCGCCCACAGCGGCGGACATAATGTTGTGCACGAAAGTTACACCTCGATGAATACAAAAATGTTGCAAAATAATTGCCCGTATAATTATACCACACAGCCGCAATTTTTACAAGTACTTTTTCTACCAGAGGCAAGAGATTTAGAAGCAAGAGGCAAGATGTTGCTGCTTTAACTTTCGCGCGTTATTTGAATATTCGCGCTTACGCGCAAACCTGCGGAGCTGTTCAACGCCCCAACTTTATTTTAGTTATCTTCTCATTTTGAGTGAGCTAACACTTTGGCGCAACTCTAATCGAGGGGGAAACCATAGGGATTATAGGGGGTAAATATGTCAGGAAGGGCGCGCTGTTTTATAGCGTCTGCAAGCAGCCGCCACAAGTTTCTTGCGAAACTTGCCCCCTTCTTATCTAAAATTTCCCCTCGAGCTTCCTCTTCCTTATCCACACCCTCGACCACGCGCTGAGCCTTGGTGGTATTTCGAGATCTTTTCGCTCGGAACTTCGTGCCTTTGTGGTAAAGGCTAAATAGCTAAATACGCATAGGTTTTGTTTGCAAGGCAACGGAGGTCAGTAGTGCGGGAATATGAACTATAACGTACTACAGAAAAATAAACTTTTTATATCAACCATACCTAATATACACCGCCTACCCCACAGAAACGGCTCACCTCTACATGCCGCTGGAAGAATATTCTGCCAGCATTCTCTCTTTTGGGTGGTGTGTGGGTAGGGCTATATTTTAATCTAAGAAAAATCTTATAATCCGCAGTACAGACAAATCCAAACATCTTGCCTCTTGCTTCTATCTGAACCGCAGAAAGAACGGATTCACGCAAACGCCGCAAACCGTTTCTAACCTCTAACATCTAACTTCTATCTTCTAATAGGGCAAGCACGCGCAAACGCCGCAAAATCGTTTCTAACCTCTTACATCTAACTTCTAACCTCTAATAGAAAAAATTCCCTGACTTGTGTCAGGGAACTTCTTATGCTGCTATACATTTGAAAGTATGAAGTGCACCGTGCCGAATGAGTACGCAACCGGCACATCTACCGCCGCTTTGTCGTACTTTACCTCCGTGCTGTATACAAACTCCTGCGGCTCGAGGGTCATCTCCTTGCCAAACTCGTTCGACTGGTTCACTATGAACAGTCCGTTGTGCAGGTTCAGAAATTCACCCACCGTCGCGTTTACAAAGTCGTCGGCGGTGTCCAGCTTCTCCTCAGAAAACCTCTCCGCAAACTTTATGTAAACATCGGTGTCGCAGCATACCGCGGTGCAGGAATCTACCGTCTCGCTGTTTACCTTCTGGCGCACCATGTTCTCATAATTTGCGCCGTCGATAATGCTTGCGGTCATCGGCGTGAAGTCGTCGCCCACAAAGCGTATCAGGTTCTTGAAAAGCAGCGTTAAATAGGTAACATACTCGCCTGCATCTTCGTGACCATTTATCTTGTAAAAATCAGCGATTATCTTTTCCAGCTTGTCGGTCTTGTCGCCGCTCATATCGCTCTCAGAAAGCGCGTTGAAGCTCTTGTAATCGTTGAGAGCCTTTTCAAACTGTGCGTTCGTCAGCACGTTGTTGTTCACCAGCGTCTGACCCAGTATCAGGTAATCCTGCGGCTGCTTCGACAGCAGCTCGTCAACCTGCTCAGACGTGATAAATCCCATTTCTACGGCAATATCGCCTATCCTCTTGTCAACGGTAGACTGCACCTGATGTATGAATTCCACCTGCCCTGCCGTCATGTAGCCTGCGTTTATTGCAAGCACGCCGAGACGCGTTTTGGTGTTTTTCTTGTCCTCGAGAGCCTTTGCCAGCTGCGGAGCGGTAACTATACCCTCGTTGAGCAGATAACTTCCGAAAAATTGTGCAAACATTCAGATCATTCTCCTTCCGCAACTGTTTCTATGAGCTTTTGCACCTGCTCGTTGGAAATAGGCTTCTGCAAAAACTCAAATGCGCCTGCGTTTATGGCATCTTTCAGATGGTTCTGCGTGCCGACAGATGAAGCCATAACTATCTTCGCATCGGGGTCAAATCCGATGATCTCCTTTACGGCATCTATGCCAGTCTTTTTCGGCATTACAATGTCCATAAATACGATGTTTGGCTTGTACTCCTTGTAGTTGTCAACAGCCTTTTCGCCGTCCTCAGCCTCGTAGCAAGCCTTTACACCCAGCGACAGAATGTAGTTTGTCAGCTTCTTTCTTGCAAACATCGAGTCGTCGCACACCATAACTGTTACTTCGTTTATAGTCATAAAGTTTTCCCGCCTTTTTTAAAGTTGAACGGTATTAACCGTCATTTAATATATTATAACATAAAATTTAACAATTTGCAAGTACATATTGCACAAAAACCGTTGTGATTGTTCACAAATTACAAGCTGATTTTTTGGCAAAGCTCCCACACCGCGCTATTTTCACAAAATTTATTGACAGAAGAATTTTTTTGTGATATAATAACAAGGTAATGTTTATATGTAATAAGCCGGTGTGTTGGAATTGGCAGACGAGGTGGACTCAAAATCCATTGCCAGCAATGGCGTGCGGGTTCAAGTCCCGCCACCGGCACCAGAAACGCCCTTGACTTACGTCAAGAGCTCAGTGAATAGTGAATAATGAATAGTGAAGAGTTAATAGTTATTTGTAAGGCGGCGTTTCTGTACTATTCGTTATTCACTATTCACCACACATTGACCTCCTGCAAGCAGTCGGTCAAGTGCAGAAGAACCCTCTTCGAGGCTTCTTCCCATTCACTAACTATTGTCAATCGCTTTTTGATTTTAATGAGCTAAAAGACCCATTACGGGTCTTTCTTTGTCTTTCAAAGCTCGTTGTACTCAATAATGCGTTAAATTTGTCACTCTGCATTTTCCTGTCCCCCACGGGTCTTTTTTATTGCGCTGTCGCGCAGCCTGCGGAGCCACACGTTGACCGCCATGAGTAGGTCAACATGTGCGCTGCCAAACTTTGTGCTTATCAGAATTGTAATTTTTCAGTGAGTGCGTTTGATCGCAAACATGTCTTGTCAAGAAACGAAAAGTTTTCGGTCAAGCTATTTTTTACTATTGCTTCGCAGCTGCCAAGGCTTGCATGGGTCGCAGCGTTCCATTATGTAACGCCATACATTGTGAGAATTTCATAGCAAGTAAAATGTGCAAAAGTATCAGCACACTCAAAATGAAAAGATAACAAAAATTCAGTGGGGCGGTGAACGAAAAAAGCCCGTAAAATCGCAAGGTGTGCGCCGCCGACCGTTTTTGGCGGCGAGGGATTTTAGATATGCGCTAATTAAACTAAACGGACTATGCAAAAGAATTACGGTTTCAGAATATGCGAGCTTTCGAGCATATTCTGAAATAGCCGCCCCACTTTCGGCGGCTAAGTAATTCTTTCAAGTGGCTTGGAGGCTAAAGCCGACAAGACACTGAGCTCCATGCAGGCTTGCGCGTAAGCGCAAAATCAGACATTATTCAATACTGTTTGCTGCGAGACGTTTTTTGCGCAGAATGACCGACGGCACCGCTCCGAACGACAGCACCGCAAAAGCTATCACAGCGGCGGTAGCGAAAACGTTGTTCGCGCCTATGACAAACCCCAGCTCGTTTGCGAAAGAATTTGCTATGCCGATCTTCAGCACAGCCGCGGCGAGTGCAAGCGCGGCTATTGACGACACAAGCGCGGTAAGGCAGCTTATCATCAGGCAGTCAAGCGACGTCGCGCCGCTGAGGTACAGCGCCTTGAATTTCTTCATCTGCCGCGCGCTTATCATCGCCGACGAGCACACCACGCCGACTATAGTGACCACCAGTATGCAAGCCACTATCGGAAGCATTTTGTAAAAATCTTCGCTGCGGTAAATTTCCCCTTTGCGCCTGATCTGCTCAAAGCTGATAAGCCAGCCGGGTTCGTCGCAGTTGGCGGCGGTAAGAACTTGCTCGTTGTATGCCCTGTCCTGCGGTGAGAGCGGCTCGTCAAAAGCTATCAGCATTTTTCCGCTGCGGTAAAGTACGCCGTTCTCTATGCACTCTTTAAGCAGCGAAAAAGGCGCGATTATTTCGGTGTATTCCATGTACTGTGTATCATCACCGCCGAAATCTTTTGAAAACGAGTACGCCTGATAAAGCTGCTCAACGCTCATTTCGGCATCTATCATAGAATAGTCGGGCAGGTACGTTTTATCGGACAGCACGCCCGAAATTTTTATCTTTACGCCGTCAACATCTACCTCATCGCCTGCTTTGATACCTATGTTGTTTTTGGTAACAAGGCAGGCGTTTTTGCTGTGTTTTCCCTCTTCCAGCGGCAGCGAAAGAGCGTTGAAAACTGTGTCATCTATTACCCTGATGTTTATGCCCTTATCTTCAAGAGTACCATGATAAAAGCAATACAGTTTGTAACTTCCTTTCAGCTTCGCCAGCGTTTCCTGCAAGATATCATCGTTGGTTTTTATCGTATCGCCGTTTTCATCGCTGATGCCGCCCGACGCATACGGCTGCATAAAATAATAGCCGTCGTGCGAGATGATATTTTCATACGGCGCGTAAAGAACATCGCGACTGTTGAGGTTCGCAATAAGAATGTTTTCTGCCAGCAGCAAGAACGCAAGCTGTAATATCATCAGTATGTAGAGGCGCGCGTGCTTCGCGAAAAACATCAGGCTGTATTTTATGTATGCAAAGATTTTCATAGCTGCTTCCTTTCTTCCGCGATAGGAATACGAGTGTATTTAATTGTACTGAAAGACATTACTATAAATGTGATCAACACATACGCGCAAAGCACGCACACGTACATTTTTGCGTTATACACGCCGTCAATACTAGGATAAAACGAGAGCAGAATATTTTTCAGCAGGTACTCAAAAACAAGATATGCCGCAGCAAAACCTGCCGCCATATACGCCGCCGCTTCCATAATGCACACCGCAAAACAATCGCTGCTTTTCGCGCCGCAGATCTTATATATCGCAAACTGCTTTCGCCTGCTTTCATTTATGTAGCTGTAGCAAATGCCGCAGCTGTGCGCCGCAATAACCAGCATAACCGCCGAAAGCGCCACCTGCGTGTTGTTCATCTGCACATCTAAAAGCTCGAGATTTTCCGGCTCCGCAATATTTATCGGATCGAAAAGCATTGTGATCCTGTCGGTAATAGCCTTGCACTCTTTGTAGGTCGGCTGGTGCTGTAGCTCTATCTGAATGTCGCACGGCACAACACTTTGCGGCGTGTTTTCACCCACCGGGAAGCATATCGCGGAAGTCTTTGACGGCGCGGCGATGCGGTAGTTTGTGCCGTCTATATTTATGTGATCACCCGTGCTGTAGCCGTCCAGAGTGGCAACTATATCATAGGGCTGATAGTCGCTTCCCGTTATTCCGTTGTAAAAAACGCTTGCCGACAGATATTCGCCGCCCATTTTTATCCGCCCGTGGACTAAAATATTCGCCTTGTTGTTTTCAAAAAGCTCTTTAATGCTATCCAGACCCTTTTGAAATTGATCATATCGCATACCGTCGCCGAACTTTTCTTCGTCGCTCACCGAGTCGTCGTACACATTTATAAACTCCGCGTAAATACACCTGCTTTCAAACGATGCTTCTTTGTATTTTGTGAACGCGTTGTAAATAAGTCCGCAGCACACGAACACGCAGAGAAGCGATATTATCTGCGTAAGAAATATGAGTAAATAAATGTACGGTTTCGCACGCAAAGAATTTTTCATCGTATACAAAAGCTGTGAAAACATAGCCGCGCCTCCTGTCTTTTTTATTTTATTATAATACGGCAGTGCGGCGCGGTCAACAAAATTTGGAATTTTTTAAGAATGCTTTAAGAAAAAAATAAGCCCTTTGCAAAAAAGCTTTCCAAGGCAGCCCCTTTTGCGCAAAATTATTACTAACGCCTGCTGAAAAAAGACGTTTTTTCGGTAAAATTGCCTATGTCATCTTTACGCAAAATGTGGTATAATATTATTAGGAAAATAATGATCTGATATAATGCGAAAGGAGCGTATGTATGCTGACAACAGGAGATTATGTTTTGTACGGCGGTGTAGGCGTGTGCGAGATAGCCGCGTTTGAAACGCAGAGCTTTGACGGCAAGAACACCGAGGAATACTGCAAGCTTGTGCCGCTTTTCGGCGCGAGCCTTGAATACTATCTGCCGTCGTCAATACTGGAGAGCACGGTGAGGAGCCTGCTTTCCAAAAACGAGATACTGAACGTTATAAACAATATGCCCAACACCGACAGCCTAAAAATTACCGACAGCAGGGCAAAGAAGCACATCTTCAACCTGATACTGAAAAGCGGCGACTACAGCCGCATAGTGCCGATGATAAAAATGCTGCACGATGAAAAGCAGGCGCGCCTTTCAAACGGCAGGCGGCTGACGTTCTCTGACGAAAAGGCGATGCACGACGCGCAGGAGCTTATGTGTCAGGAGTTTTCGGTGGTGCTGGACATCGACAAGAGCGCAGTTCCGCAGTATATTGAGAATACTCTGCGTGCTTCGGCTGCGAGTTAAGCAAAAATATTTCGCGCTGTCGCGCAAGCCTGCGGAGCGCACACAACGCCCCACAGTACGCAAAATTTTAAATTCTTGTCAAGAAAAGAAAAGTTTTCGGTCAAGCCTTTTTCAAAAGGCTTGCAGGGCGTGGGGCAGAGCCCCACAAAAAACACGATAAGCGCTCTGAGAGGGGTGAATACTAAAACAGTCCTGTGGACTGTTTTAGTAGAGGGGAGGCTCTGCAAGAGAGAGCCTCCCCTTGTTGTAGCGCATTGCTCTTTTTTCGCGTTCCATTCTGGAACGCCGTACTAAGTGAAAAATTCATAACAATTAAATTGCGCAAACTTATCAGCACACTCAAAATGAGAAGAAAACCAAATTACAGTGGGGCGTTCAACAGCTCCGCAGGCTTGCGCGTAAGCGCAAAAACAAGACCGCACTTTCGGGTACGGTCTTTTTGTTTGCCTATGATATTCGTTTGCCGCCGCCTTTGCTCTTTGGCGTGCTTTTCGGTCTGCTGTTTCTTTTGCGCTGCTCCTTGCTTGCCTTTATAGGCTGTTCTTTGCCGCCTTTGTCCTCAAAAATAGCATCGTCGCCCGTGGCAGGGCGCAGGTAGTCAAACTCGGGGTTCTTCTCGCCCTTTGAATCATAGTAAGGCTGTATAACATACTTTCTGATTATCGGATAGCAGTTGTATGAAATAGTGAACGCACTGCCCGAGAATATCAGCGCGCTTATTATAACAAGGTCTATTATCAGCCCGATGTTCGACGCGCTCAAAAGTATCAGGAACATCACCACCAGCAGCGCAACTATCGAAAAGAACGAAATAAGCGTTTTTTTCATGCCTATGCTCGCCAGCAGAAATGAGTTTTTCACTATCTGCTTCAGCTTCAGGTTAGTGGAAACTATCAGCAGGTAGATATAAAAATGCATGATGTAAATTATCAGCATAAGGCTTATCGAAAGCACGACAAGTATTTTCGCCCACGGGTACACCTTTGACATATTGTAGTAAAACACTATCATGTACGGCAGCCATATCATCAGCAGAAGGTCTATTATACCCGTCACAAACGACTGCTTGAAACTGCTCTTGAATGTTTTCCAGAATTCGTGGAACATAAAGCAGCTGCGCTCCTGCGAGTAGTTGCGCGTTACCTTGAAAAGCGCCGCCGTGGCAGGCCCGAATGTTAATATAGGTATGCAGAACACTATATACAGCAGATTCAGAAACACAAGATCCCAGAAGTGCCTGCCGAAAACCTCGAAGAATTTTACTATGCCGCGCTTTTCCTGCGGCATTTTCGGTATGCCCGGCCCTGCGTTTGAGTAGTTTGGAAACAGTCCCATTTTCTAATTCCTTTCTTTATTTTGAAAGCTCGTAAGCTCTTGCGGTGCAGGCTTCGCAGCATTTTTTCACGGTGTTTTCTAAACCGCCCTCACGAAGTTTTTCAAGCCCTGCGATAGTCGTTCCGCCTTTTGAAGATACCATTTGAATAAGCTCTTCAATACTCTTTCCGCTGTCGGTGATCATCTTCGCAGAGCCCGTGAGCGACTTAGCAAATAGCTTTAAAGCCGTGCCCTCGTCAATGCCTACAGATACCGCATAATCTACAAAAGCTTTTGCGTACAGATATATAAACGCAGGCGACGAGCCGTTCACAGCTATCACCTCGCGCATTTTGTCTTTCGGCAATACGGCTGTTATACCGCAAGAATCAAATATAGAGCGCACCAGCGCAAATTCGTCGTCCGTAACGCTTTCAGAGCGTGAAAGAGCTGTTGCGCCCTCGCCCAGCAGAAGCGGCGTGTTCGGCATTACCAGAACTACCTTTGCGCCGTCTATCGTCTTTTTGGCTATGTATTCGTCAGAAATTCCTGCGCATATTGAAATTATAACGCTGCCGCTCGTTACGCTTTTGGCGACTTCATTTAAAACATCGTCAAGCTGCTGCGGCTTTATAGCTAAAAATACATACTTGCATTTTTCAAAAACCTCTGCGGCACTGCGACAAATTTGCGCGCCCACCTGCTTTGCATTGCTCAACTTTTCTTTGCTTAAATCAAAAGCATATAGATCTATGCTGTCTTTGAGCGCGCTGCCTGCTATGCCTTTCATAATGGCGTAGCCCATGTTGCCTGCACCTATAAAACCAACGTCCGTCATATATAACACTGTCCTTTAGCAAAATATACAATACTTATTATACTACACTTTGCCAAAAAACGCAATAGCTTTTGAAAAATTAACGGACGACCAAAAAGCCGTCCGCCGCAGTATTATTTTGCCGCCTTTGCGGCTCTTTTCTTTTCATACTTCTCTTTGGTAGCCATACCGCCGCGGATATGCCTCAGCGCTTTATTTTCTTCCAGAACGGCTTTCACTTGCTCATAAAGCTCGCGGTCTATGCTTTCCAGCCTTTGTGAAACATCTTTATGAACAGTGCTTTTGCTTATGCCGAAACGTTTTGCAGCCGTCCTGACTGTTGCTTTATCTTTTACTATGTATTCTCCCACTACTACCGGTCGTTCCTTGTCTGTCGGAACCATTGTCTCACTCCCATTTCGTCTTTTTTACAATGTATATGCGCATACGGCTCGTATCATTCTGAAAAACTTTTGCGCCTTACAAAATTCGCCTCATATACTCTCTTGACAAGCATAAAGATATTACAGACGGCAAATGAAAGGACGGGTGTCATGGGTATTAAAAAGCACAAAAAACTTCGTCGGCAGGGTTTTTTACTTGCCAGCGTTATTCTTATTTTTACTGTGCTGTTTACTAAAATAGTCGGCATGGTGTATCGCATACCGCTTGCAAATATACTGGGCGGCAGCGGCATGGCGTATTTTTCATCGGCGTATTCTATATTTATGCCTGTTTACGCCGTGGCAGTTTCGGGCATTCCGCCTGCTGTTGCCAGAATGACCGCCGAACAGTGCGCTCTGGGCAACTACCAAAACGCGCGGCGGCTGCGATCGGCGGCTGAGATGTTCTTTCTGCTGACGGGGCTTGTTTCATCACTGCTGCTTGTAGTATTCTCGCAGCCCGTGTGTACATACATAATATCGGAGCCCCTCTCTCGCCTGTGCGTTACCGCCATTGCGCCCTGCATAGCCATAGGCGCGGTCTCTGCCGTCGAGCGCGGCTATGCCGAGGGTATGCAAAACATGATACCCACCGCCGTTTCCGAAGTTATTGAAGCCGTGGTAAAGCTTGCCGCAGGGCTTGGGTTCGCGGCTTTTGTGTCGCACAAGGCAAGCGAAGAATTTGCAGCGTTTTCAACCGTTTTTGGCGTAAGGTGTGCTACCGCCGACGAAGCAAACGCCGCCGCTCTGCCCGTTATAGCCGCCGCCTCGGTGCTTGGCATTACCCTATCGGATATATGCGGCTGCGCGTTTTTGTGGCTTTCAAGAAAAATATGCGGCGACGGTCTGACGGACGACATGATGTATATGTCGCAGCAGCACACGCCAAAGCGCGTTATGCTAAAAAGGCTGCTGCAGCTTGCCGCGCCGTTCGCCCTCGCCTCGGTGATAACCACACTTTCGGGGCTTATCGACCTTGTTACAATAAACCGCTGCCTTGAATATTCGTTCGATAAAAACAAAGCCTACGCGCTGAAAAAGTTCGCCGCCGCCGTTTTAGAGCTCTCAAAAGGCGAAAAGCTCTCCAGCTTTATATACGGCTCATACAGCGGCATGGCGTTTACGGTGTTCGGCATTGTGCCCTCGCTTACAGCAATGTTTGGCAGAAGCATACTGCCCACAGTATCGGCAGCATACGCCACCAAAGACAAAGAAAAACTTGCAAAGTCTGTAAACACTGTGCTGACACTGGCGCTGTTCGTGTCCGTCCCCTGCGGTATAGGTATGTGCGTTTTTTCCAGCGAAATACTGCGCTTTCTGTTTTCGGGGCGCACCACTGAGATAGAGGTGTGCACAAACGCGCTTTCTGTGCTTGGGCTTGCAAGCATACCCGTTTCACTGTGCTCACCTATATTTATAATGCTGCAAGCGGCAGGTATGCAGAAAGAGCCCGTAAAAATTACCATTATCGGCGGTATAGTAAAGCTTTTTGCGAACATACTTTTAGTAAGCGTGCCGCAGCTTGGCATAACGGGCGCAGGCATGGCAACGCTTGTGTGCTATACAGTAATGCTGGCGATGTGTTTTGCAGACCTTAGAAAACTGTGCGGCAAGAACCCCATACAACTAAAGACTGTTTTGTGCATACTTATGGCGGCGGCGCTGAGTATTGAAGGCGCGTATTTACTGAACAACGTTACCAGTATTTGGCTGGATATGAGAATTTCTTTGATAATTTCTATTTTATTCTCTGTCAATATATACATACTTTCAGCCCAACTATTGAGCGTAATGCCGAAAAGTCTGTTTAAATCTAAAAAATATGCGCAAAGCACTTGAAATTTTAAAAAATATGAGTTATTATATTATATGTGCCTTGTCGCCCTTGAAAAGGCTTGGTGGGGTGCGGTCTACAGGCTGAAAGCAGCGTGATTTTTTGGTGTATGAGGACTATTTATGGACGGTTTTGTTTTTAAAGACAAATATGACGTGAGCGACCTGCGGCTGATAGTCAAGGCGCTTAGAAGCGAAAACGGCTGTCCGTGGGATAAGGTGCAGACACACAAAACTCTGCGGAAAGATATGATAGAAGAAGCCTATGAAGTGGCTGAGGCTATCGACTGCGAGAGCGTGCCTATGCTTCGCGAAGAGCTTGGCGATGTGCTTTTGCAGGTGGTGTTCCACAGCGATATTGAAGAAGATGCAGGCAATTTTGATCTTGACGAAGTGGCAGACGAGGTGTGCAAAAAGCTGATAACGCGGCATCCGCACGTTTTTGGCGAGCTTAAACTTGATACCGCTGATGAAGTTCTGGAAAACTGGGATAAGATCAAGAAAGAAACTAAAGAGCAGTCGTACACAGATACGCTGAATGCCGTGCCTAGGGTGTTCCCCGCGCTTATGAGGGCGCAGAAGATAGGCAAACGCGCAGGCAGGGCAGGAATGGATCACGAGAGCGTTGAAGATGCGCTTTCTTCCCTACAAAGCGAAGTAGACGAAGCGCGTGAGGCGATAAAAAGCGGCGGCAACATAGAAGAAGAACTCGGCGATGTGCTGTTTGCCTGCGTAAACGTAATACGCAAATGCGGTTTCGATGCCGAAGAAGCGCTGACAGCGGCAACCGACAAATTTGTAAAGCGGTTTGCAAAGGTAGAAGAAATGGTTAGGCAAAACGGGGCTGACATGAAGTCCCTGAGCATAGATGAGCTTGATCTCTGTTGGGATAAGGCTAAAAACAATTAAACGGAGAGATCCGTATTATTATTGGAGGTATTAAAATGACAAAGGCAGAATTCGTAAACGCAATTGCTGAAAAGGGCGGCTACACAAAGAAGGACGCTGAAAAGGCGCTTGCTACAGTAACAGCGGCTATCACCGATGTTCTCGCAACCGGCGACAAGATCACTCTCGTTGGCTTCGGTACTTTCGAGGTTCGCGAAAGACAGGCTAAGACGGGTATCAATCCTCTCACCAAGAAAGCTATCAAGATCCCCGCTAAGAAAGTTCCTGCTTTCAAAGCCGGCAGCGCTCTCAAAGAGGCAGTTGCTAAGTAATCTAAGCAAAACTTCACGCAGCCCGGTGGTCTACATCGGGCTCTTTTTTAATATCGAGGAGAATATTATGAGGCTGGACAAATATCTTAAAGTAACAAGGCTTATAAAGCGGCGCACCGTTGCGAACGAGGCTTGCGACGCGCAGAAAATATCGGTCAACGGCAAGGTCGCAAGGGCTTCTTATGACGTCAAGATCGGCGATGTTATCGAGATAAACATGGGCGCAAAGCCGCTGAAAGTGCGCGTGCTGAGCGTAAATGAGTACGCCACCAAAGACAATGCCGCCGACAATTATGAGGTAATATAATGTTTGAGTTTAGCACCTTTCCCGTCCAGGGTGAAATTTTTGCGCGGATAAACGGCGTTTCTTACCATGAGAACACCCACATAACGCCCGATGAACTTATTTATATTGCCCTTACGCACTTTGGCGCTGACGGCAAAGAACACACTGGCGAGCTTATAGTGAACAGGGCGATAGAGCACAAACTTCGCGATATTTTCGCGAGTTTCTATGAGGCAAAATACGTCATAGAAAAAATGCGGCTGATAGACTGTTACGGCGCTGACGACGTGCTTTCAATGGCTGACAACAACTCGTCGGCGTTCAACTACCGCGTTATCGCCGACACCGACACGCTCTCGCGCCACGCGCTGGGGCTGGCGATAGACATCAACCCCCTGTACAATCCGTACATCACATACATAGGCGGCAAAGAGAAGTGCTCGCCCATTGAGGGGCTGCCGTATCGCGACCGCACAAAAGACTTCCCGATGAAGATAGACCGCGATGATCTGTGCTACAGGCTGTTCACCGCGCACGGCTTCACATGGGGCGGCGACTGGCAAAACTCGAAGGACTACCAGCATTTTGAATACAAGCTATAAGAAAACAGCCATTTCCACCAAAGCGGTGGGAAAGGCTGTTTTTGTTTTGTTTATATATTATTGCGCTTACGCGCAAGCCTGCGGAGCAGAAATAGTGAATAGTGAAAGAACGAATGGGAAGAAGCCTCGCAGAGGGTTCTTCTGCACTTGACCGACACTTGTGGCGGTCAACGTGTGGTGAATAGTTAATAGTTAAGGTG
>CANRPG010000023.1 GCA_947632425.1 uncultured Clostridia bacterium
TGGGTCGCCGTATTCAAGGCAGGCGGAAGAGGTAGCAGCGATTTCAGCAAAGGTTTCGTTCTTCATGCACTCACGCGCGAGCATTGCCATATCATACGCTGTGGAATAGTGCTCGTCGGTGTAGTCGTCAAGACCCGAAGGCGTTACAAAGTGGGTATCATTAAGCCCCAGCTGCTGTGCGCGCCTGTTCATCATGGCGACAAAATTTTCAACGCTGCCTGCAACTTTCACGGCGGCTGCATTGGCGGCATCGTTACCGCTTGGCAGCAGCATGCCATAGCAAAGTATGCGCTTTGTGACAAGATCGCCCTCTACGAGCCCCATTGACGAGCCCTCTACCTTGATAGCCTCGCTGTCGACCTTGAAATAATCGTCAAGGCTGCCGCTCTCTATACACAAAAGCGCGGACATTATCTTGGTGGTGCTTGCCATCTGGCGGCGTTCATAGGCATTTTTCTCAAATATCACCCTGCCGCTTTCGGCTTCAATAAGCACTGCCGACTTTGCCGAAATATCGCTTTCACCAAAAGCTTCAGCCTTACCGACGGGATACAGCCCGACAATAAGGCATACGCTCAATATTACCGATAATATGCGTTTCATTTTGTTCTCCCTCAATATATTATTTATGTTATAATGTGAAGAAGTTTACAAAATGATACGCCGCAGAGCTCTGGAAATTATTCCTCGTCAGAATTTTCAGACTTTTTCTTATCGAGGAACGCAGTTACCTTGTCAATGACCTCGGGGATCATATTGATAGCGGCGTTCTCTTTAGAGGCGTTCACAGTCATTTGCAGCAGCTTTACCTCGCCGTCGGTAATGGCTATAAAAGCAAGCGGATTTATCGTTATTCCTGCGCCCGAGCCGCCGCCGAAGCAGTCTTTAGCCGAGCTGGTGGGCAGGTCGCTGCCGCCCGATGCAAAACCCAGCGATACCTTTGACACGGGGATTATGGTGGTATGCTCGTTTACTACGATAGGCTTGCCGACCACGGTTTCGCAGTCTGCCATTGCCTTTATTTTCTCCATTGCAGTACCTACCAGACTTTCAAGATGTTGTTCACTCATTTGATAACAGCTCCGTTCTATTAGATTTTAATTTTGCCTTTTCTTCTTTTTCGCGGCGCTTGCGTTCTTTTCGCGCCTTTATCTTTTGAGGTATCCATATCCTCAGAAAGTTCACACCTGTACAAAACGCTATGGCTATCAGCGCGCTGGGTCTTACCATTACGACCGTTGCCGCATAATATTCAAAAGCGCTTTCGTTGAATTTACAATAAACTTCGACATTCTTTGCCCTTACTGTAAATATGCTGTCTATGACCGAAACGCCGTTTCCCACCGCTGCGCTTAGTTTTCCGTAAGCCATTGCGGCATCGTATGCGTCCTCTTTGCCGCTTACAAGGCGAATATCAAGCTTTGTAAAACGAATGGTCTTCAGTATTTTTTTGACCGCCTTCCACGCCATTGGCACATAAGGCTTTACCATATTGAAGTATCGCTTTACCTTGGCAAGACCGCCCTCTTTATTTGCTTTCTCGGCTTTCGCAGCGGCTTTTTCTGCCTTCTTGGCGGCTTTTTCGGCTTTCTTCTGCTCTTTGAGCTCTTTTTTCTGCTCTTTGGTAAGCTTTACCTTTTCGGACTTGGTTTCTTCTATATATTCAGTATCTTCTTTTTCTTCTGTATTTTCGATATTTTCGGCAATCTGCGCTTCTTCCTGCTCGTCTGCAAGATTTGCCTGCTCTATCATCTTATCTATCTGCTCGTCGGTAAAGTCTGCATCAGAGGGCGGCGATTTTGATTTTTTCTCTTTCTTCGGCTCCTTTTCTTTGCCTTTATCTTTCTGAGGTCTGGGGTATATCTTTATAAAAAGCCACTTTATCTCGATGATCGGTTTCTCGCCGCTCTGGGCGCACAGTGTAACTTTTACAGAAAAATGGAGCAAAATAACGATAAGCGCGATTATCCCCAAAAGTATATAAAGCACTATCATCGTTATCATCTCCTTTTAAAAATGTATTATACTGATCATTCTTGCCCGTCGGTCGCCGCGGCAACATCGTCAAAACTGAGCTGCTCGGGGTCTGCTGTCATATCGGGAAGCTCTGTAGTTGACGAAAGCTGAAAACATCTTAAAAAATTGCTTGTTGTTTTGTAAGCTATAGGTCTGCCGGGAAGATCAAGCCTGCCTGCCTCGGCGACAAGCCCTTTTTCAACTAGCGAATTTACCGTAGACGAGCTGTCAACGCCTCTCACGCTTTCAACAAAGCCTTTTGTAACGGGCTGGTTATACGCCACAATTGTGAGCACTTCCATTGCCGCAGGCGAAAGAGCGGTATTCCGCTTGGTTTCAAGAGCCTTTTTTACAAAGCTGCCATAGCTGTTTTTTACGGTCATCTGATATTCGCCGTCAAGCTCTAAAACACAAAGCGAGGTGTCTGCAAGCCTGTCATTGAGAAGCCTTACTATTTTTGGCACTTCGTTTTCCTCGATCTCAAGCGCCTGCGAGAGCTTTGCCTTGTCAAGCGGTTCGCCGCTGGCAAAGAGCGCTGCTTCTGTAAAATTTACCAGTTCATCTATCTGCATATGTATTAGCCTTTCTCAAATATCCCCACAGGTTGGCTTTTCGCAGTGTTCCCTGCGCGACTGTATAATGCCTTATTGCGCTGTTGTTCCAAAGGTTGACTTTCGGCGCAGCGCTCTTTTTGCCGCTCTTGGGTACGTTTTCTTCTTGCGGCGGCTGATCTTCCACAGCTATAGCTCTTTTTCTTGCATCTGCAAAATACAGAACACTGTTATCGTCGCTTAGCCTTATCCTGCCCGATTTTGTGAGTTCCAGCACGGCAAGAAACGTTGCGACCCTCTCGCTTTTGTCGGTAAGTCCGTCATACAGCCTGTCCATTTTGCAGGAGCCTGTGCTGTAAAGCGTTTTCATTATATACATAATTCTTGAAGTTACCGAAACTATCCTGCGTGAAACAATAGGCTCAAAAACTGCGGCTTTTATGGGCTTTGTTCTTTGCGCTCTGGCGAATATGCCCATATAAGCCTCGCGCAGCACCTGCGGCGAATGTATAACGTTATAAGTCTTATCGACGGGCAGTTTCATAGGTTCTCTTACAAAGCTCTCGCCGCCGATATACTTTTCCGAGAGCATTTTTGCAGCCATTTTGCACATAGAATACTCTATGAGTCTGCCCTCCAGCTCTTTTTTGAGTTCCTGAGCCTCTTCTGGCTTTGGCAGCAGGCTGACGGTCTTTATATATATCAGCCGCGCAGCCATTTCAAGAAACTCCCCTGCTGTTTCAAGGTCGGTATCTTCGGCGTTGTCTATATACGCAAGATACTGCTCCAGCAGCGAGGATATTTCTATATCGTAAATATTGAGCTTATGCTTTGTTATAAGGTACAAAAGCAGATCGAGCGGCCCTTCAAAGTCCTTCAGTTTAAAGGTAAGTTCTTCATTCATCTGCTTTTACACCAACGCTTCTATCCAGTTTGTTGCCAAAGCAAACAGATCAAACAGCTTACCGTCTATAAAGCCAAGCGGTCGTGAAAGTATGCCCGAAAACATAAGAGCCATGAACACTATGCTTATAACAAGCTGATTTTCGGCGAGTATTCTTTCATATTTAGCCGATGTGAAGTAGGAAAGTATTCTTGAACCGTCGAGCGGCGGCACGGGTATAAGGTTGAACACCGCAAGACCTATATTTATAGTAACAAGGAAGTAGAAAAGCCATATCGCGTAGTACAGACCTGTATTGTTGGTGCCCGTTATATAGTATATAATGCCGTTTTTCATCATATAGTCATCAGAAACGCCGAGCAGCACCCTCAAAATTATCATGGAAATAATTGCCACAATAATGTTTGAAGCAGGGCCAGCAAACGCGGTCAATGCCATATCGCGGCGGTAGTGCTTGAAATGCAGAGGGTTCACAGGCACAGGCTTCGCCCAGCCAAAACCGGTGAACACCAGCAGTATCGCGCCGATGGGGTCGATATGCGCCAACGGGTTCATCGTAAGTCTGCCCATATATTTGGCGGTATAGTCGCCGCACCTTTCAGCCATCCACGCGTGGGCGAGCTCGTGTATCGGCAGAACCATAAATATAATAAGTATTCTTGTACCGTACTCAATGACAGTCTGAGCATCAAGATGCATACCTATTTTCTCCTTTATAATAACAGTTACATTTATTATAATATATTTTTATTAAAATTACAAGGCTATTTTAAGCATTTTTTTGTGAGAACGTATAAATTTTTAAAAAAATTACCCTCAAAGCAAATTTTTTTTGAAAATCTCTTGCAATTTGAATTGATTTCTGCTAAAATAGTAATGTTGCATATTTTAAAAATTTCAAAAGGGGGTGCAACCTGTATGGCAAAATGTGATTTTTGCGGCAAGGGTGTAACTTTTGGTATCAAGGTTTCTCACTCACACAGAAGAACAAACAGAACATGGAAGCCTAACGTAAAGAGGGTAAAGGCTGTTGTCAACGGCACTCCTTGTCACGTTTACGCTTGTTCAAGATGTCTGCGCTCGGGAAAAGTTGAGAGAGCGTAAGATAAAATGACCGCATAAAAAGAATCTGCCCGTTTCGGTAAGTGAAACAGGCAGTTTTTTTGTTTAGACGAAAGTGTTCATCGTCCCACGGCACACAAAAATTTCAAGTCTTGTCAAGAAAGGAAAAGTTTTCGATCGACCCTTTTTCAAAAGGGTCGTCAGGTCGAGGGGCGAGCCCCTCGTCGCCGTCCGCAGACGGCGAAAGCCCCTTACGGCAGGCGCTCCGCAAAGGGTGAATTGAAAAACAGTCCTGTGGACTGTTTTTCAAGAGGGAACGCCCTGCAAGAGAGGGCGTTCCCTAAGTAATAGCAATATCAAATTTTCCGCGTTCCATTCTGGAACGCCGTACAATGTGCAAAATTCATAACAAGTAATGCGCAAACGTATTAGCACACTCAAAAAGAGAGAAAGCCAAAATTTAGTGGGGCTTTGAACAGCTCCGCAGGTGGCGCGTAAGCGCGATTAAAAAGAAACTTTACTTCTTATGATGCGTTCTCCTCTGTCGGCGGGTTTTCCTGCTCTCGGATAAGATCGTGATAGATTATAGCATTTGAAACTTCTATCCTCTTTTCGGCGTAATCGGAGTAATACTGGATATACTCATCATCTACAACGCCGTCGTTTATCAGCGCTGTCATATTCTCCTCGGAGTAGTCCCCTGCCGTTGATTTGAACGCTCCGTCACGCTCCTCCGAATACACTGGGCTGACGTAATCTTTATACACCTGATTGCAGGAAACCACGGTCGAGAGGTTCTTATACTTTGTAAGGTCAAAATAGTCGCCCGACTGGCTGTCGTAATAAACTTTATCGGTTATAAAGCTGGCATCTGGCAGGATAACTATATTCTCCTCGTTCTTTTTCAGGCTGAATATATCAGTACCGAGGGCATAGTCGCTCTCAAAACCGAACATATTGCCAAGCGTGGGCAGGCAGTCATACATACCCATTATTTTGGTTATTTCCTTAGGCTCGCAGGGCATATCTTTCGCCCAGATTATAAACGGCACGCCGCGGTTGAGGTTATACATAAAGTCGTTTATCTCTATATATCCCTCGTCGTCGTCATCGAGAGCCTCGCCCGTGAACGGGTCATAGTTATAATAGTACTCATACTCCGGCTCTTTTATTTTGGCATCGTGGTCGCCATAGATAGCTATAACGGTATCTTCCAGCAGTCCTGCGCTGTCAAGGTCGCTTATGAACTGACCTATAGCTTCATCTGCATAGTGCACCGACTTGAAATAGCTGCCCAGCGTTGTACCCTCGAGAAAATCGGCTGATACTTCCTCGTAAGAGCCTGTTGCTTCGTTATACTTTTTATACTTGAAATCAACTTGATAATCGCTGTAATTTTCAATATCTGTAAACGGGGTATGGTTGGTGAGCATTATCATAGTGCCGTAGAAATTCTCATGCTCCTGCGCTATCTGCTGTATTTTTGAGATAGACTGTCTGAAAAACGACTTATCGGAAAGCCCGAGACCTATGGTCTCATCTATAACAAAATCGTTAGAAGAATGGTATAATCTTTGGTAGCCGAGAGAGTTGTGCAGATTAAGTCTGTTCCAGTAAGAGCCGTTGTTGCCGTGCATACTGAAAGCATAGTAGCCCTTTTCGCCGAGCAGTTTCGGTATGGAGATATAGTCTCTGTCCCAGTAGTTTATGGCGACCGTGCCGCTGGATGCAGGCAGCATTGACGTTGAGAACACAAACTCACTATCGGAGCTTGTTCCCACGCTTTCCTGCGAATGGAAGTTGGAAAAATACAGGCCCTCGCTTGCCAGCTTTTGCAGATTTGGTGTGAGCGGTTCGCCGTTTATATATGTATCTAAAGTGAAATTCTGTATACTTTCCGCGTGTATAACAAGCAGGTTCTTGCCCTTGAAAATGTCGGTATACTCATTTTTGCCGTGGTTTTCGCTGTTGCTGTCATAAAATTCCGAGAAGGTCTGCTGGCTTTCCTCATAGCCCCAGACGGTATTGAATTTTGCCGAGATAGACGAAACTACGTCGCTTATCTCATAAATGCACACGCCGAACTTGCCCAGAACGTACTCTCTGTTCCACTGCTTGCGAAGTTTTGAAAAGTCTGAGCCTTGGAGCGTTACCGCAAAAACGGCGAGACATATGACCCCTGCCAGCACCAGCTTACCGGGGTTTTTCTTGCCCTTCTGGGCGTTCGCGGCATCTTCAAAGTGCTGCGGTCTGCGCTTTTTGAGAAGGCAGTGAACGACTATCACAAACGGCACCGACCATATGAAAACGAGGTCTTTTAGCTCTAATATGTAGCCTGTTACGGCGTTTGCGACACCGCCGAGCTGCGATGCAGTTGACAAAAGCGACAGCGATATGAACGAGCGGTAGTTTGTATAATACACCGAGTTTGCGCCGCAGAGAAATGCGAACACACCTGCCATTATGCTATAATAAATAACGCGGCGTTTAGGCTTTATAAGAAAACCTATAGAGCAGAATATAAGGCACATGCCAAGCTCTGCGAGTATGGGTCTTACAGCCCAGTAATTTTTTACCGTGAACGCGCGCAGTATATATGAATTTATCAGGCAGCTTACAACAAAAGAAAGCATTACATAGTTATGCGATGCGTACCTGAGTATTTTATTTTTTATACTCACAAGTTTCTCTTTCATATATTTATCCTCACGTTTTGCGTTATGTGTTTACCTGCTGCGAAAAAATATTGTGCAAAATGCTTTTATACTATTTTACTGATTTATTGTAATACTTTTTGTCCGAAATGTCAACAGTTAAAATATAACTATAAGATATTCATAAGTATTTTTGTATAAAATTCTACATAAGCGCATATCGGCGGCGCTGCGTTTTTGTGATTTTTTAAGTACCCACTTGAAAATTTTAATATTATATGTTACAATATATACATATTATATAAGGAGAGAAAATAATGGATCTGGCAAAACTTGTTGATATACTGAAAGGCGGCAGGGTATTCATACAGATGCACAACTACCCTGACCCTGATGCGATAGCCTCAGCATTCGGCTTACAAAAACTGCTTGAAAAATTTGGCATTCAGCCTGTTATCTGCTACGACGGCGCTGCCGAAAAACTGACTGCTATTACGATGCTCAGCAATTTTTCGATAAACATTGTACACTGCCACGACATTACCGACATGACAGAAAGCGACAAGATAGTTGCCATAGATGCGCAGAAGCACAACTCAAATCTGACGGATCTTGTTGGTGATGAAGTGGCGTGCATTGACCACCACCCGACGATGTTTGAGTGCGAATATCAGTACAAAGATGTGCGCATTGTGGGTGCGTGCGCCTCAATAATAGCCGAGTATTACTTTGCAAACGGCATTGTGCCCGACAAAAATATTGCCTCGGCTCTGGTATACGGTATCAAGATGGACACGGCGGATTTTTCGCGCGGGGTAACGCAGTTTGACGTTGATATGTACGCAAAGCTTTTCAAGTACGCCGACAACGACCTGCTTGACAGAATGAAGCTGAACACGATGGAGTTTGCCGATCTGAAGGCATACGGCAGCGCGATAGAGAACATTAAGGTATACGACAACGTGGGGTTTGCTTTCATACCGTTTGAATGCCCTGATGCGCTTATCGCGATGATCTCGGATTTTATTCTTGCGCTGGATATTATTGAATTCAGTGTGGTTTACGCGGTGAGGGGCACGGGCTACAAGTTTTCGGTGCGCTCTGAAAGACCCGAACTGCACGCAGGCAAGATAATAAGCATAGCCTTGGCAGACTGCGGCAGCGGCGGCGGTCACGCGCGAATGGCAGGCGGCTTTGCAGAGGGCTCGAAGCTTGCGAGCGACGGGCTGGTATCGGAGAAGGTACGCAGCTTGTTCGGCAAGGCTATCAGGGAATACAAGGCGGAGTACGGGGTTTAAAAAGAGCGTAATTCATCTATAGAAAATGCTTGTGAAAAGTTATACAATAATACAACAAATTTTTAAAGAACCGCTGATCATTTGAAAGGGTTTACAGCATATGATAGCTTATTCCGGTGAAAATTTGCAAAAACATTTTGCTGCTCTCAGAGAAGAAGCCATGGGGCAAACAGGTCTGAGCAATGTTTATGAGAGGGGCTTTGTAAATAAAATTCGTGAAGAATGCTTTGGCGGCACGGCTCAGAAGGTGTTTGTGCTGTGTGGACTGAGAGCGACGGGCAAGACTTTCGGCTTATTGCAGGCTATTGACAATTACGATGATACGTTGTATATAACAGCTCAGAAAGGCGAAAAAGAGGTCGGGAGAGATTATATCGGTTTTTTGCGCAATTGCAAAGAAAGAAACATTATAATAGATGAATACACTTGGATAAAAGATAACAGGGAGTTAAGCTATTATTTGTGGACGCTTGTTGAAAACGGAAAACGTGTTGCGATCACCGGCACGCACACATTTGCTCTTGATTATCTTGAAAGCGGCGAGCTGATACACAGAACAAAGCGTATCAACGTTAATATGTTTACCTATGAAGAATTTTGCAGGGTATATCAAAAAGAACGTGGCAAAGAAAGCTGCACTGAATATCTGAAAACGGGCGGAATATTCACAAAATATGCTGTCAGCAACTTTCACGATATGCAGAAATATATTCAAGAAGCTGTGACAGAGGATCTGTCAGGTTTCATGAATTCAGATGAGCAGGCGGCAAAGGCGATAGTATACGATATTATGTATTTGGCGGTTTGCGGTATTTCGGTAAGCAATACTCGCTATGCTCAGATGCGAAAAGAAGATCCGAAGTATCGTCAGATGCTTATAAACTTCGGCATTGACCCGGCGGCAGAGGTAACGCCTTTCAGGTTCAAAGCGGCTTGTGATATTCTTGAAAAGGCGCAATTTATTGTAAAAAAGCATAACGCTGATGATGAGAATGAATACGGACTGCGCCTTGTGAATCCGTCGCTTGCTTACCAGATGGCAAAAGTGGTATTCGGCGGCGCTGCGGCTGATGAGCGGCTTGCCAGAGCGTATGATAAAATATTAAATGAAGCAGCAAAAATATAAAAACAACCGCCGCTCGTGAATGTGTCAAAGCGGCGATTTATTATGCTGTAATTCAGGCGCGAAAGTCGTGTCATAATTTTGAAAAAGCATGCTCCATGGGTTCAAGTCGCGTTACGACCGAATAACAAAAAACGACAATACCTCTCGATTGCCTCGAGGTATTGCCATTTTTTGTGTGACTACTTAACGAAAAAGATGGAAATGCGGCAAGAATTACGGTTTTGTTTTCTGAAAGGCTTCAGACTTTCAGAAAGCAAAATTGCCGACCCATTGTCGGCAAAGTAATTCTTGTGCACTTTGCAGACTGCTTTAGCAGTCTGCAAATGTGTGGTCGAGGTGACGGGACGTTGCTCCATGGGTTCAAGTCGCGTTACGACCAGATAACAAAAAACGACAATACCTCTCGATTGCCTCGAGGTATTGCCATTTTTTGTGGTCGAGGTGACGGGACTTGAACCCACGACCTCTGCGTCCCGAACGCAGCGCTCTACCAAACTGAGCCACACCTCGCCGACCTAATATATTATACACTATAAATTCCGTCTTGTCAATCCCCAAATTCATTTTTGTGAAAAAAATTCCCCGACTGCCAACACGCATCGGGGAAATTTCATCTGCCTTCGCGTCAAAGACGTTATTCCTCCTCTTTGAGAATATCTTTCGGCTGTGTTTTGCCGATTATCGCAAACGGCATTATCAGCGAGACTATCATAACGAATACTGCGACGGCGAGGCATATCAAAAATTCTGTCACAGTAAATCTTACAATTGTAGTTTGCAGCTTGCCGCTTATTGAAAGCGCGGTCATGCCAATGCAAGCCAGCGCGGCGGAGAAGATCACATCTATAAAAACAGTTACCGAGTTTATAAGCGCACACTGCCGCCAGCGACCTCCGCAAAGGTACAAAACACCGTAGTTTTTCAGCTGTTTGTGCGTACTGATAGCGGTAAGGCTTAAGACGCTTATCATCGTTAAAATAAGCTGACCTGCCACTATGGGAACAAGTATCATCACCTGTTTTTTCACATCGTTGACGGTGGCGGTGCGTATATCAGCAAATGATATTTTGGAGTCTGAAAATTTGAGAAGATCGATCTCAGCCTGCTGCGTTTGCTCGTCTGTCAGACCGTCTTTGAAAGGCACTAATACATCTGTATGAATTATAGGACCTACTCCGTACTGCTCCAGCTCGTCATAATTATAGATAAGCAGCGGCGCATTGAAAGATTCTTTATAGTAATTCTTGAATAGATCTTCAACCATTAGTGTACTTTTAAATGTACTGTTATGCTGCTGCTTGCTGTGCTCTCCGTCGTCCTGGATCGTAAGTGGGCTTATACCGAAAAACTTTGCGCCATCACGGAAAACTCCGATAATTTCAACGTCAAATTCTTTTGTACCCTCGCGGGTATCTATCGACTGCTTTATAACATCGCCTGATTTTACGCCGAAGTCGTTGGGCGAAATTACCGCGTGGAGAAGCCTGTTTTTCTGCTTTACATCTGCAAGCCATTTGCCCTCGTCCATCATCGGCTCAAAATTATAGATAAGTCTGCCGCTGTAAGCTACCGACTGCGCGTTGGGAGCAAAGCTGTGTGAACCGTCGGAATCTAAAAGCTGATATAGCGCCGAGACCTCTTTATAGTATGGGCTGAAGTCTGAAAATCCCGTCCTGTCTGAAACATCGAACGGGTACAGAAGCGAGGAGGACGATTGTGGACTTTTTACTGTAACATACTCTCCGCTGCCGTCAAGGACATCTGCAAAAATATAATAATATTTGAGCTTTTGGTATATTGAGGACGATGCGAAAATGCACGCCGCGAAGGTGAGCGCGATCAGGATCATTATAAAAATGTTGAAGCCTATGTTCCGCTCAAAGTCTTTTATGCCGTATTTCACTATCATGGCGCTACCTCGCTTTCAGCAGATCGACCGGCTGTTTGCGTATGTAACGCGCGATCATCACGGTCATTATCACATACGAAACTGCCATATACAAAAGGTAGATATAGACGTAAATTTTCGCTGTGAACGCGCCCTGCATATATATGAAAAGCTTGCCCACAGATGGCAGTATCCACAGGATCCAAGCGGCGAGGCAGGCAAAGAAAAGCACGTTGAGTATAAGCATAATTTCTAGCGTGTATATGCGCCGCGCGTTGTTTGCGCTGCACCCTGTTATGCGGAAAATGGCAAGCGTTCTTCTGCGTTTGGTGAGGATATAATTCATGATAAGCGCGAGGTTCACAGCTGAAATTGTGGCGATAAGCACCGAAAGCCACATATTTGTGTTGTAGTAATAGATCTGCTCGTTGTCCACAAGCTCCATTGCGCCAAATTCTATTTCGGCATCGGGGAAGTATTTTTTGTAGAGCTCTTTCGCCTGTTTCAGCTCATCAAGCGTTAGTTTGTAGTTTAGTTCGGCGGCAGGAAAACGCGTTATCACAATATCGTCGGGTGCGCCGTTATAGGGTATGTAATACATACTTGCAAAGCTGCAAAAGCCTATGCACTCATACTCGCTGCCCTCTATATTTACATACCATTTATCGCCCTTTTTGTAGGCAGGGTAGGCAGGCTTGTTGATAATGTCGTCGGAGAGCATTCCCTCGCAGCACTCGGCAGGCGCGATGCAAACCTTGTCGCCGTTTATAAATTCTTCGTTGGTAAAAGACCTGCCCGTTGTCCACATCTGATTCATCAGCATATTGTTGTAAAAGTTGTTATAAAACACGATCTGACCGCTGACATACGACATCAGAAATTCTACGGTGCGCGCGTCGGGGTTTGCCTCGGCGGCGGCAGATACAGAGATAAGGTCTGCTTTTTCGCCTATAAGACCGCCAAGCTCTTTGAAAAAGCCATCGTATTCTTTAGGCGGCTTCATATACTTTTCAGGAAGCGTGCCTGTAACGTAAAGCACAGTATAATCGCTTACTTCTTCGTTCTCGCCCTCCAGCATACGATTGCTTTCGTTGCGGAAATTCTGGTACACGCCGAACGAGAAAAACGTCAGCAGAATGCAAACAATCTGGCATACCACTATAAGCATAAATATGCCGGTATAGTTTTTTATGAACGCAGAAATATTCTTGAATACATATTTTGCATACCGCACAGCACGCACCCCCCTTAGGCAAATTTGCCATATGACTGACAAGCTCTGTTACTTTATCTGCCATATTGCCTTATATTTCTATTATATAATACTTTTTTCAGTATGTCAAGCACTTAACAAAAAACCGCCTTATTCAGACGGCTTTTGAGCCAGTTTCATTACTTTTTCTCT
Organism: uncultured Clostridia bacterium; assembly: GCA_947632425.1. GTDB lineage: Bacteria > Bacillota > Clostridia > Oscillospirales > Ruminococcaceae > UBA7477. Next base: position 12,905 of record CANRPG010000023.1, read on the forward strand.
TGTCAGTGCGGTGTCGTAATCCTTATCGCCCGGGAATACTCTTCTGAACGGGTCGAGAATATAGCGCGGAAAATTTTCATCTAATACAAATATTGTATCTTCGGGATAATCAGAAAAGTTTTTATCTTCAGGCATTTCGGATAATTTTATCTTCATTACAAGCTCCCTCCCTTCTTTATTCGTGCGATCTATCGACTTTTTCGAGCTCCTCTTCGGTACAGTCAAACAGAGGCCATCTGTCGCCATAGCCGCCCGGTATCGGACCTTCCTTGTCACTTTCTACCACATAATCTGTTACACCGTTTATTTCACTTATATCAACTATCGTACCTATAAGGTCTTGTGAAATTATTCTTACCTTTTCAAACAGTTCAAACACTGCTTTCACCCTTTCTGAAAATGTGCTTTATCTGTATTTAAGATATTATACATCATCTCGTTAATAATGTCAAGCGTGAAAAATATTTTTGCAATTTGCCTTTGCTGTGTTGAAATCGGGCGGAAAATATGTTAAAATGTTAAAAGGAGCGTGATAACTATGAAAGCTAAATTTATAAAGACCACCTTGCTTACCTGCGCTGTTATGAGCTTCTCGCTTTTATGCGCGTGTGGTGAAAGCAACGACCATAGAATAAAACCCTCGGATATGACGAGCGGCACACAGGCTGCTCAGCCGACCGACAGCGCACTGCCGACAGAAAGCGGTCTGCCGACCGATGAGAGCGCGGTTGGTACTGAAACTACTGCGCCTGAGGAAAATGCAGAGCCGAGCTACTCGGTACACCTTGTATGCGCAGGCGACAACCTTATACACAATTACATTTACGATGAGGCGAGGGAGCGTGCAGGCGGCAACGGCTATGATTTTTCGTTCGTATACGAAAAGGCGCTGAAGTATTTTGAAGATGCCGACATTGCGATACTCAATCAGGAAACTATAGTTACCGATGAATTTGAGCCGTCGTCATACCCGGGATTTTGCTCGCCTGGGGCTGTGGGAGACTATGTTGTGGACGAGATAGGCTTCAACGTTATATCTATGGCGAACAACCACATTCTTGACATGGGCGAGGAGGGGCTTGTATCTACTCTGGACTACTGGGATACGCGCCACCCCGATGTTATAAGATACGGAGCATACAGAGATACCGCCGACATGGAGAACATCCGCACCATGGAGGTAAACGGTATAAAGTTTGCTTTTCTGGGCTATATGCAGCACACCAACGGCATTGAGCACACGGGCGAACTTGGCACACGGCTGGTATATCTGAATGAGCTTGACACGATAGAGCAGCAGATAAGAAAGGCTGACGAAATAGCCGACGTTGTTGTGGTATCGCCGCATTTTGGCGTTGAGGTACAGAGCGAGCTGAATGAAGATCAGCAGTACTGCACGGCTTTGTTTACGCAGTGGGGCGCAGACATTATAATAGGTACGCAGCCGCACACTATTCAGGAGTGCAACTGGTACGAAAAGCCCGACGGCAGCAAAGCTTTTGTATACTACTGTCTTGGCAATTTTGTTTCTGCAATGAGCAACAAGCTGGCGTGGATAGGCGGCATCGGCGATCTGTACGTTGAAATGGACCCCGAAACGAGAGAGATAACTATAAAAGACCCGAAGATAATTCCTATAATCAGTCATTATGGTGATGATTACAGCAACGTTCAGATAATACCTTATGCAGAATACACCGAGGAGCTTGCGCAGTCGCACGGATATGAGCCGCTCTCTATGGACTACATAAACGATGTGCTGAAGCACGTTCCGCAGGAATTTCTTTCTATAGAATAATTGTCAAGGAGATGCACTATGGACGACAAGGAAAAAGTTGAAAGCGTAAACAAGGACGAGAGCAGCAGAAAAAAGGTAGTTATAATTGCGGCGGCGGCTTTGTGCCTGATAATTCTGATCATCATTCTTATTGCTGTATTTTCGGGCGGAAATTCGGATAAGAAGGACAGTTCTTCTTCAAAGGGCGACGGGGTTTCTTCTAGCGGAAATACTTCATCTGAAGGCAAGAATAACGGTTCTGATGGCGAAAGCGATACGCCCGACGAAAGCGGCGGCAATGGAGAGAGCGGCGACAGTTCTCTGCCGCCGAAAGAAAACTATGCTGACGGGCTGACGGAAAATGCCACAGAATACGAGGGTATTGAGGGCACGGGCAACTACAATTACGGCGAGGCTCTGCAAAAGTCTCTGATATTTTATGAATTGCAGCGTTCGGGAAGGCTGGACGGCACTGAGCGCACCAACTGGCGCGGTGACTCGGGTCTAAATGACGGCGCGGACAACGGCGTTGACCTGACTGGCGGTCTTTATGATGCAGGCGACAACGTGAAGTTCAATCTGCCTATGGCGTACACGGCTTCTATGCTGGCGTGGAGCGTATATGAGGACAAGGACAGCTACGAGCAAAGCGGTCAGCTTGAATACATACTGAACGACATAAAGTGGATAAGCGATTATCTTATAAAATGTCACACAGCTGAAAATGAGTTTTACTATCAGGTGGGTGACGGCAACATAGATCACTCGTGGTGGGGTGCGCCCGAGGTTATGCAGATGAGCAGACCTTCTTACAAGGTGACGACATCTTCGCCGGGCTCTACAGTAGTGGGCGAGGCTGCGGCTGCTCTGGCTGCGACTGCTGTTATATATAAAGATGTAGATGCAGAGTATTCAGAAAAATGCCTGACGCACGCAAAGCAGCTTTACACATTTGCAGAAAGCACCAAAAGCGACAGCGGCTACACGGCTGCGAACGGTTTTTACAACAGCTGGAGCGGCTTTTACGATGAGCTTTCATGGGCAGGAACGTGGCTTTACACTGCGACGGGCGACAAGAAATATCTTGACAGTGCAGGCGATTATTTCACGCAGGCAGGCAGCAACTACAAGTGGGCTATGTGCTGGGACGATGTAGGCATAGGCGCGGCGCTGAGGCTAACGCAGCTTA
>CANRPG010000024.1 GCA_947632425.1 uncultured Clostridia bacterium
GGTGAATTGAAAAACAGTTCGGTGAACTGTTTTTCAAGAGGAAAATCCCTGCAAGAGAGGGATTTTCCTTTGAGAAGACCTTAGCTTTCTTGCCTGCGTGCGCTTGCGTGCGCAATAGCTATTTAAAAGTTTGCGCGTAAGCGCGGACGTTAACTTTGCGATTGCAAACGTTTACTTGTGCAAAATTGTGCAATTTCAACAAAAAAAAAAAGATTTATGTACAATGTGCCTTGAAAAACTTTTCGCGTTCATGTAAAATATAAGTATAAACTTTATTTTGAAAGGAATGTTCAATTATGAAATTGAGAAGAATTTTTGCTGCAATAGCTGCTTGCGCTATCGCTGCAACTTCTGTTATCTCTGCAAGCGCTGCTGATGCTCTTTTGACCATTACTGCTGAGGGAAGTGCAGATGGTATGGTTTTAAAGGGTGATGGCAACAAAGAGGGCACAAATGGTAACTATCACTTCTTCGATGCTGATATTGATGTTTCTAAGATCGACAAGATTGTTATATCTTATGAAGCTACCAACATTGATGGTGAAGCTAGTTGCGAGATCGGTGCAAATACTATTGCTAAAAATGCTTGGGATCAGATCACTGTAAAAGTAAAGACAGGCACTTCGACTGTTGAATGGGCAGATATAGGTGGACTTATGGAAGGCGACGATGGCATTTTCCAGTTTGGCACCGGTTGGATCGCACCTACCAACTGTGTATGGGATGGTTCTACATGTACTGCAAGCGATAAAGCTGAAATAAAGGTTACCGATGTTAAGTATTACGACAAAGACGGCAAAGATTTGTTAGCTCCTGCTGAAACTCCTGCTGATCCTTCTTCTTCCGAAGCTCCTAAGGATCCTTCTTCTTCCGAAACTCCTAAGGACGAGGGCAACAAGAACGATGCTGACGACAGCAACAAGCCTACCGGTGCGACCGCAGGTCTGGCACTTGCAGGTCTTGCAATCGCAGGCGCTGCTGTAGTTGCTGCTAAGAAGAGCAAGTAATCAACGCTTATTCGGTTTCTTCCAAACCCGAATAATATAAGATCGAGAGGAAAGTCACATTATGGTGGCTTTTCTCTTTTTATGCAGAAAAGGAAAATATTTCGTCATGTTATACATATATGCAATCGTTTTCTTATGCAATATCACTAAATTGGGGCATATGTTTTCGTCACTCACAGCTTACAAAATAGGTTGACAAATCGGCAAAAACAGAGTACAATTAAATTAGTACATTGGCGCGGAAACGTGCCGCGTATGAAGATCTTATATTATTTGGAATTTGGAGGAAAGAAAAATGAAGTTTAAGAAACTTTTGGCTGGCGTTTGCGCTATGTCGATCGCAGCTTCAATGATGGCTGTTTCGGCTAGTGCGGCTGATGAAACTACTGTTAAGTCAGATTATCCTGCCTGTGCACCGGTTTTGGTTGGTAAAGCTGAAGAAGGCGCAGCTGCAAACACAATTCAGGTAGATTTGCAGGCATTCGCAGGAATTGAAGCTGATATTACTTCTGTCAGCATTACTTTTACCCCCACCGGCGATATGTGGGCTGCTTCCGATGGTACATGGGTAGGCGGCGGCGGTGGTTTCGGCATGAACCTTGATGCTACTAATGTTGCGCCTACCGACGATATCGATGAAAACGGCTGGTGGAACGGCGGCGGAGATTTTGATTTTTCTTTGGCTGCGATAGCTGAGGCTGTAGGCGACGGAAAAAACAAGAATGCTGTTACACTGACATATGAGCTTCCGGAAGGCGCTCTTACCCCGTATGAAAACCTCGATGATGATGAAGAGAGTGAAACATACGGCAAGTACGTTTCCGCAGGTCTGATCCAGTTTGGCTGGTGGTGGGATTCCAACTCCAACACTATTTCTGTTGACGAATTTATTGTTAATTTCTCTGACGATACTTCGATCGTAGTTATTGACAGTGATGCCAAGACCACTTATGATATGGCTGCTTATTCGGCTTCTACGCAGAAAATAACAAGACAGATCAATGCTGCTAATGCTCTCGCGGCTCTTCAGAAGGCTCTTGATTCTCTCGATGTAGACAGCGTAACAGCAGGCGTTAACGATACTGCAAACGCTCTTACAAATGCAAAGGCTACACTGGATAACATCATAAAGAATGTTGATACTCTCAATGTTGCTGCTGAAAACGCTAAGGCTGCATTTGAAGCTCTTAAAGCTGACGATACCGCTGACAGAGGAGCTTATGAACAGGCTGCTAAGGAAGTTGCTGCTGCTGTAGAAAAGCTCGAAGCTGCTGAGAAAACTCTTAATGAGGCTATAGCTGCTTACGATAAGGCTACCGCTGATCAGATCCAGAAGCTGGAAGATGAGAAGGCTGCTCTCCAGGCTGCACTTGAAGCTGCTCAGAAAGATGCTGCTGCCAACGCTGACAAGATAAAGGAACTTGAGGCTCAGTTGGCTGCTAAGGACAAAGAGATAGCTGAGCTTAAGAAGAATCCTCCTGCATCAACAGGTTCAGGCACAGGTTCAGGTACAGGTACAGGCGCAGGCACCGGCACAGGCGCAGGCACAGGTACTACCGGCGGCAAGGCCGATAACCCCGGCACCGGCGCAACCGCAGGTCTTGCTCTGGCAGGTCTTGCTTTGGCAGGCGCTGCTGTAGTTGCTTCCAAGAAGAGAAAGTAATTACTGCAAATATACGGCATAAAATGTGCCGTGAACAACGATCTTATATTATTTGAATTGGAGGAAAATACAATGAAATTGAGAAGAATTTTTGCGGGCATTTCAGCTCTCGCACTGGCTTCTACCATGATCATGTCAGCTTCTGCATACCGCGTACTCAGTGGTCCCGATAACACAGGCTTTGACCTTGCGTCTACCACCAATGGTAAAGTCGGTGAAAATTCTGCGCAGAGTGGCAAGCCGATAGTTGCTAACTTTGATGTTCCTACTGATAAGGCTGCAAGTGTTGCATCTGTTGACATTAACCTTACCTGCCTCGATGATAACCCGTTCACCGATAAGGAAACCGGCGAACCTACAGGCAAAGGCGGCTGGGCTAACTTTCAGTGGTATGCTACCGGTGTAGTGTGGACTTCCGGTTACGCTAACGCAGACCCCACAAAAGTTGATGAAAGCACACAGTCTGACCCCAACAAAAATACTCCTTGGCTGCTCAAGAAGGGTGAGACTATCGATATCAAAGTTCCTTTGCAGCTCGCTCAGAATGATGACGGCACTTATGCTTATTCAGTAGGCTTTGAAGTTTACGGCGGCGGCGCATATCAGGTAAACTACGTTTCGTTCCTCGATGCAAGCGGCAACGAAGTTGCTAAGTGGGCACAGAAGGGCACTGTAGGCGAAGTTTATGAAGGTCTTGTACTGGACGGTGAAGAGCCCGATCCTAATGCGACAGGTTCAGGCAGCACAGGCGGCTCAGGCAGCACAGGTTCCGGCAGTGGTTCTACCGCAGGCGGTTCAGGCAGCGGTTCTACAACTACCAACCCTAAGACCGGCGCAACAGCAGGTCTCGCACTTGCAGGTCTTGCACTCGCAGGCGCTGCTGTAGTTGCTACCAAGAAGAACAAGTAATTTACTTGCAAATATCAAAAGGAAGCTGTTTCGGCGGCTTCCTTTTTTGTTTGCAATTATTTTGTGTACAATTATATTCTTGTGCAATATAACTAAATTAAACTATGTATTTTCGGCAGACCGATCGCATGAAAACGATTGACAAACGCTGCAAAATACAGTAAAATAAATATGTATAGGGCGAATGCTCTATGATCTTATACTATTTATAATTTGGAGGAATTGAATAATGAAATTGAGAAGAATTTTTGCGGCTGTGGCGGCTTGTGCTATCGCCGCAACATCTGTCATCTCTGCAAGCGCAAATGGTAACATAGACGGCACAGTTGGTCTTGACGGAGTTAGTACCGAAGATGGTAAGTATCAAGCGGTAACGGTCGGAAAAGACTGGAAATTCAGTCTTAAGATACTTAACAATCTGGGTAAACTCGATGATGTTGCTATTACTGACATCTATGGCTTCTCTGTTACTTTTGAGGAGTTTGACCTTTCTGCCGGCGCCGGAGGAGCTATAATAATGAGTTCTAAGGGCAACAACTGGAACGCTCTTAACTGGGGAAATGAAGAAGGCGACAAGATAGATATAGTTCTTGATACGGAAAACTTTACTCTTACAAGAGTTGACGATGTACCTTTCTTCACTGAGGCTGACGTTGATCCTAACGGCGACGGCAACTATGCTGAACTTGCTCTCCAGACTTGGTGGGGTCCTGATCCTATCAAAGTAGTTTCCTTATCTATCCTTGGCAAGGACGGAAAAGTTCTGAAAACTTTCCCTGCTCCTGCCGACACCACTCCTACCACTCCTACTACGCCTACCACTCCGACCACCCCGACCGACGACAGCAACAAGCCGACAGGCGCAACAGCTGGTCTCGCACTTGCAGGTCTTGCACTCGCAGGCGCAGCTGTAGTTGCAACCAAGAAGAGCAAGTAATTCACACAAAATAAAAGACCTCACTTCGGTGGGGTCTTATTTTATTTAGCTGCCGCGCAGTATTCTTGAAAGATATATGTTCGGCAGTGAGAATCTGTCGCCGCTGTAGCCGTCAAGCGGTGAGTAGCAGTCGTTTGCCTTGCCGCCGCTCAGCGGAAGCCGAAGCGTTACTGTTGTGCCGTCGTCCTTGTGAGAAAGTATGCTCGCACTGCCGCCGTATGTTTTAGCGAAAATATCCGCCAGCGGCAACCCTAAACAGCCGTAAGTCTCGCCGGGGTCGCACAGCGCATACGGTATGAACGCCTTTTCTATAGCATCGAGGGTCATTCCCACGCCGTTGTCAGTTACTGAAACGCGCACTTCGCCGTTTTTGCTTTCAACCGTAACGCGCACCCTTTTTATCTCCGAAATGTTGTATATCAGAGCGTTCTCAATGAGGTTTAACAGCACCGCCGCATACCGCTCGCCCTTGCACTCGGCAAGGCAGCCTTCCTCAATATCATATTCCAGCTTTATACCGGCAGTGGGTGTCAGCCTCACCGAACAAAACATACACAGGTCTCTCGTCAGTGCGCTTATGTCCACAATATTGCGCTCGGGCTCGCTGCCGATGTAATAGGTCATCTCAGATTGATTGGCCTGCGCGCGAAGAATGGCATAGCTTGCTTTGTCAAGCATCTCGCGCGGCGTTCGTGGGTCGCTCTTGAATATGTTATCGTCAGAGAGTGTCTGCGCCGCATATATGTTGGCTGCCGCTTTTCTTATCTGCGATACGTTTATCATTTCCGCAAGAGCTATCTGCGCGCTGCCGCACAGCTGCATAAAGTCAAGGCTGTCAAGCAGTTCTATAACATAGTATTCCCCGTCATACGGCATAACTACCGCGGTGTAGTCCACGCCGCCTGCATCCAGCGAAAGCACGCGCCTCTCCCTTACGGGGAAGATACCTTCGCTGTCCTGCCGTGCTATTCTGCTGCGGCTGAACATATCCTCGCTCAGCTTGTCCGCCAGAGATGGGCAGCTTGCGTATATCGTGTTGAGTTTTATGTCGGTGATGATGATCTTTGATTTTTCACCGTACAGCTTTTTTACCATTTCAATAAGTTCGTTGTTCATGTATTTCACCTTTCGGAAAATTATCTGCTTGTCTAATTATATCATTTTGTGTCGAAAAATATATGAACTTTTTATAAATTTTGCTGTCGCAAAGCCTGCGGAGCCGCTGTGGCTTATAAAATTTGCGGCAATATATATTACTTCCCTAAATGTGGTAAAAAATACATATATAACTTTCCTGAAATATATAAGAAAATTTTCTGAAAAGACTTGCAAATGTAAAGCAAATGTTGTATAATATTTATATAAGAATTTCTCTAGGAGGTAAACTATATATGTCAGTTAAAGTTGCAATCAATGGCTTTGGCCGTATCGGCCGTCTCGCATTCAGACAGATGTTCGGCGCTGAGGGTTACGAGGTAGTTGCTATCAACGACCTTACCAAGCCTTCTATGCTCGCTAACCTGCTGAAGTATGATACCGCTCAGGGCGGTTACTGCGGCAAAATAGGTGATAACCTTCACACTGTTTCCGCTGATGACGAAGCAGGCACTATCACTGTTGACGGCAAGACCCTTACCATTTACGCAAAGGCTAACGCTGCCGAGCTCCCTTGGGGCGAAATAGGCGTTGACGTTGTTCTGGAGTGCACAGGTTTCTACTGCTCTAAGGACAAGTCTATGGCGCACATCAATGCAGGCGCTAAGAAAGTTGTTATTTCTGCTCCCGCAGGCAACGACCTCAAGACTATCGTTTATTCCGTAAACGAAAAGACTCTTACCGCTGATGATCAGATAATTTCTGCTGCATCATGCACCACCAACTGCCTCGCTCCTATGGCTAAGGCTCTTAACGATTATGCTCCTATCCAGAGCGGTATCATGAGCACTATCCACGCTTACACAGGCGACCAGATGATCCTCGATGGTCCTCACCGCAAGGGCGATATGAGAAGAGCAAGAGCAGGCGCTGCTAACATTGTTCCTAACTCTACGGGCGCTGCTAAGGCAATAGGTCTTGTTATCCCCGAGCTGAACGGCAAGCTTATCGGTTCTGCTCAGAGAGTTCCTGTTCCTACAGGTTCTACCACTATCCTTACCGCTGTTGTTAAGGGTACAGACGTTACCAAAGAGGGCATCAACGCTGCTATGAAAGCTGCTGCTTCCGAGTCTTACGGCTACAACGAAGATCCTATCGTTTCTTCCGATGTTATCGGCATGAAGTACGGTTCTCTCTTCGATGCTACTCAGACCATGGTAGCTAAGGTTGCTGACGATCTGTATGAAGTACAGGTAGTTTCTTGGTACGACAACGAGAACTCCTACACTTCTCAGATGGTAAGAACTATCAAGTATTTCGCAGAACTCAACTAAACAAAAACGCGAATAACGCTCCGATGATAAATTCGTCGGAGCGTTTTTGTATCATAAATTAAGATTTGCGCTTGCGCGCACCCTGCGGAGCAACTCACTATCACACAGTACGCAAAATTTTAAATTCCTGTCAAGAAACTAAAAGTTTTCGATCGACCCTTTTTCAAAAGGGTCGCAGGGTCAAGGGGCGGAAGCCCATTGTCGCCGTCCGCAGACGGCGAAATCCTCATACGGCAGGCGCTCCGCAAAGGGTGAATTGAAAAACAATCCTGTGGATTGTTTTTCAAGAGGGAACGCCCTGCAAGAGAGGGCGTTCCCTAGTAGTAGTTATATCAAACTTTTCGCGTTCCATTCTGGAACGCCGTACAATATGAGAAGTTCATAATCGAGTACAGTGTAGTTGAATAGTTTCACATATGGCACATAAGCGCGAACTTTTATAAAGCAATTGCGCACGCAAGCGCGCGCAGGCAAGAAAGTCAAGACCTTCTCAAAGGGGAGGCTCTCTCTTGCAGAGCCTCCCCTCTTAAAAAACAGTCCACCGGACTGTTTTTTAATTCACCTCTTGCAGAGCGCACGCTGTGTTTGTGGGGCTCTGCCCCACGCCCCGCAAGCCTTTTGAAAAAGGCTTGATCGAAAACTTTTCCTTTCTTGACATGAACAAAAAGTTTTGTGTACTGTGGTCAGTGGATGCTTACAAACAAATCCTCATTTGCGGTACAAAAAAACGGACAACGCATTTCGCGCTGTCCGTTTGTATTTTGCTGTTATATATTACATATCCGGCAGGTCGTATTTTACAAGCAGTTTTGAGGCTTTAATTATCGTTGAGTTTGCCTTGTCAAGCGTTTCTGAGATCGTCTTGTTATCAAAACTGCCCATCATCTCTTTTGCCTGAACGAACGTGTTCCTGCCAAGCTCTATCTGGTGGTTGCAAATGCCCTCCAGCCGAGCCACCGCCTTCGCCTCAAGATCCTGATACGCGGCTTTTATGTCTTTCACCGTGTTGTTGCGTATGTCGTCATAGTTTTCAAGCGCAATGTCTATAATATCGGTGCGCTTTTTCTTTTTCAGAATATTTTTGAACGACGACATTGTGCCCGACGGGAAAGTTTCGCTCGTGCCGGTCTGCGCAACATTCATTACCGAGTGCGCAACTTTTTTCTTAACATCGCTGAGTATCCTGTCAACAGAATTTGCGTGCGATACCTCGGCAAGCTCTGAAATTCCCAGTTTGTCGGCAAGCTGCTCGCTTATCCTCTCAATAAGGTCGTTCATGCGCGAGCTGTGTATTTCAAGGCAGGTGCGGTAAGCCTCGCCCACCTTGTCCATAAGGTACGAGTAAAAATACTTTTCAACGTCCTCTGCCGCAATATCATCCTCTGATTCGGTCGGTCTGCATTCCAGCACGCTTTCACGCAGCTTTGCAAAGAACTCATACATCCAAAGCTCGGCTTCCTGCTGCATTTCAAGAATGTTCAGATGAATGTCGGGCTTCTTCGTATCAAGAAAAGCCGAGATGGTGCTGCACTGCTGCTCAAAATCCTGAGTCATCTGCTCAAACTTTTTCTGGTCGAGCGCCGACATATCGGAGAATATATGTATTTTTGCATGCGTTTCGCGCAGCATCTGATCGAGCATTGCTAAAACTCTCTTTTTGCGGATAATATCCTTCTGCAAAATTATATCCCGTTTCAGCGATACCTCAAATTTCAGAAATTCCGCTTCGTAATAGTCCGAAAAATCGTTCTGCACGTTAGATTTTATACCACACTTGCGCCGAAATTCTTCCTCAGCGCTTATGCCGTATACAAAAGCATTCGGCACTATAGCCTCGCTCTTTTGCGAGATACGCGCCATTATCTTTTCGACGTCCTCACGAGAACTCAGCGCGTCAAGCATATTAACAAGCACATACAGCATACCAAACCTTTGCGGCTGAATGTGGCTTGCAAGGTAAAGCTGCTCGCTCTCAGAGAATGGCAGGAGCGCGCTTGCCACGTAAATTATGGCATCGGCGTTCATCAGATAGTTTGTTACCTGCTCGTCGAGATCCTCAATATCCGAAAGCCCCGGCGTGTCAACAATGCGTATCTCTTTCAGTATCTCGGCATTGTCGCGAATATCAAGATGGTCTATCGGCGACTCGAGCGTGGGTATCAGCTTTTCAAGAGATTCCCTTGTTATCTCATACTTTTGCAGCATCATTCTTTCGCCGTTTTTAAGTACCGCGTTTATGCTCGGGCTGCCGTATGAAATCTCATTTATAGTGTATGTTTCGGGGGCAACATTCACGGGTGCGAGCGGTCTGCCAAGAAGCGCATTTATAATGGTGCTTTTGCCCCTCTTGAAATCACCCAGTATAACCAGCGTAAAAGGCTCGTCACAGCGTCTGCTGATAAGCTCTTTCCAGACGTTAAGACCCTCTGCAAAGTCGCTGCCAAGAATATCGCTCAGCTCTTTGTTTGCAATAAGCTCGTCAAGGTGCTTTCTTACGGCGGTTATGTCACCGTCGGCGGTCTTGTAAATAGTATTATTTATAGCCATATCCCATTACACCCCCGCACTTGAAGTTCCCAAGATGATATTGCAGCGCACATCGCAAAGCTGACCGTTTATTACATTAAGACCCTCGCTTGAAAGCTCGCTGCGCCAGTTGTAAAGCAGGTCGCAGTTAAGAAATTCCACCGCCGCAAGTATGCGCTTTTCCTCGTCGGTTACGTCTCTTTCAACGTATATATCTCTCGCCGCCGTGTAGTGTATCACCTGCGCCATATTAACTATGTGCTCAAAGTCTAGGTCTTTCATCGTCCTGCCGTAAAAGTCAACATAGCCTTTCTGGTAAAGCCCTGCGATTATCTCCGCATAGCGTTCGGGCTCGTCGCAGCAAATCATTCCTGCCCTGTCGGCGGTGATATCTGCAAGCTTTACCCACTGCGACAAAGTATATATAAGCTGGTTGCTTACCGGCTGCTGATACGACTGCTCCACCGGCATAAAGCCGTTTTCATCGGCGTTGAAGTATTTATACGCCAGATTGTATGTGCAGTGGTGGTTCTGTATCCTGCCGCACTCGCTTCCTATAAGGACTTGTATCTCCTCGGCGGTGCACATTTGTATAAGAGCCTTTGTTATTACTATGCACGGCTCGATGATATCGCTTGCTATCGAGTAGATTATCTTCTTGTTAATGTCATCTCTTACAAACACTGTCGGCAGATTGAGTTCCAGTCTTTCGGCACATTTTTTGGCTATTTCATACACCTCGGGGTATTTGAGCGACCCTGCCTGATTAGTTTTCAGAAACAGCAGCTTCGCCTCTTCTGTAACGTCCTGAGAATTTATAGCTTTTGAAAGCTTAGCCCAGCCCGAAAGTCCCGTTATCTTCTGCCGCAGGGAAAAATCCGCGTCAAACGCATAGTCAAGCACTCCGTCCACAACGTGATTGCTGAACGAACGCGTATACGCCAGCAGGTACGAACGGAAGCTGGTGTCTATTTTAAGCAGCGGATTTTCGCTTTGGTTTTCTGTTTCAACAGCAAGTTTGCTGAAACGTTCTTCATTCATATTCACACCTGTTCCTCCTAACAAAGTAAACTGAGCGTTTTATTACGCCTGCGCGGTCTCGGCGTTTTCGGCGGCAGCGGCATTTTCGCCGTCTGCTTTTTCGCCTGCCCCATCACTCAGCGCCTTGTGAAGGATATAAGCATCAGAAAGGATATTGCTGGTGTGCGCAACAACGCTTTGCAGTCTTTCAGCCTCTTTTTCGGAGACCATTTTCTTCTCCTGCTTGAGCTGGTTCAGATTGTTAAGAGTTTTCTGCGTGTCTTTAAGTATGATCTCTGTTTCTTCCTCGATCTTGTCTTTCAGCGTTTCAAACGCATTGAATACCTGCTTACGTACAGACTCGGAGAAGTCTGTGTTGAGCTTCATTTCGTGAAGCTGCTTTCTTACCTGGGTCTTGAAATCAGACTTGTATTTTTCTATCTTCTCGTTTGCCAAGAACTTATCAACGGCAAATTTGCCTGTAAACGTGCTTGCCAGACCTGCAAACGCCACGATACACAGCGTTATAGGCGATAGCAGAGTAAGTCCGCCTGCAATAGCGCTTGCTGCAAAACAGGTCGTCCAGAAGCTTGCCGCGCCCGTGCCGAAGCCCAGCAGTGCGCCTTTTATGCCTGCCTCTCTGAAACCTATGAACAGCGCGCCAATGCCCGAAGCGCCTATTGCAGAACCTATTACCTGGTCTACAGCCCTGCCGCTGTTGTTTACTCTGTCATTGATGTCAAACATCTGCTGTATCTTCTCAACGTTGCGGAAGAACTCGTCCTCAAACGACTGCAATCTTTCTGCCTCGTCGGAGAGGGCAACGTTTATAGAATTTTGTATCTGCTCGCATATCAGCTGAGCCCTTGTTTCTATGTTCTCTCTTATCTTGTCTATTATCTTTCCGTGAACGACTTTCAGTTTATCTTTCTTAAGATCATTCGGGAATATCTGATATGTATCTATTACCTGCATAGCGCAGTTTTCTATCTGTGTCCAGTAGTCGTCAAGCAGGGGACGCAGTCCGTCATAAACGGTATTTGCGGCATCGTTTATCTTAACGAACTCGGCGCGCTTTTTGTTGCGTATCTCTTCTATTTCTTCAATAGCGCTCTTGTAACGCACCATGAACTCGTCGTTTTCCATCATCAGGGCGTTCTTGCGCAGCGCCACAGAGTTGAGAACTTCGGTACCGCTGTTGATTATCTTGTTGGCGAGAATTTGCAGCGAGATAGTACCTCTCTCTTTGGTGAGCATATTTTCAAGCACTGCCTCAAACTGCGGAAAATTACTTTCCTCCAGAGCCTGCTTGTCGCCATTCATCTTGGCAATAAGAGCTTTCTTGGCATAAACGCCTATAACTCTCGGCTTGCCTATCTTGCGCTGATATACCTGAAACTCTTTTGAGTTTTCGCCCATTACCTTCTTTGCCTTATCCATAACGTACTTTTCAATGCGAGTACGCACGGTATCAACTATCCTGTCCTCGTCCTCTTTGCTGAAAGTACCGAAGCAGTTTACTATAAAGATGATCCTACCCACATCGCTTGAGAGCATTTTCTTTTCAAGAAACTCTTTCTCAAACTGCGAGAACGGCGAATTTGCGCTTATTACAAATACGGCGGCATCTATCTCTGGCAGGATAGAAAGCGTAACGTTGGTCATCTGCTCGTCGTCGTTAAGACCCGGGGTGTCTATAATATCTACATTATTCTTACAAAATTCGGTATCATAATAAACGGTTGCTTCTTTAACGGTCTCGGCCTTCTGCTCCGACTCAAACGTCAGCTTGGTAACATAGTCCTGAAGATTGTCTATCGGAACTTTCTCGGTACTGCCGTCCTTATACTCTACCGAAACATACGGAGTATCGTTATATGTAACTCTGTTGAGTGTTGCCGTTGCAGGCAAAACGTCGGCAGGCAGTATCTCCTGACCGAGCAGAGCGTTTATAAGCGTACTCTTGCCGCGCTTGAACTCGCCGACTATAGCGACCTCGAAATGCTCGTCAGCCACCTTGTCAATGGTATCTCTTATCGACACGGCGGTGTTTGTGAGCGAAAGGTCATAGCTGTACTCAAGCAGCTCATGCAGATGTTTAGAGAGCGTTTCGACTGTTTCTCTGTATGCCGAATAGCTTCCGTAATTTAGGATATTTTCTTCCATGATCCATCCAGCCCCCTGAACTTAAAATAATACAATAAAATGGCGTATGCACATAATTTCTCATTGTAATTATACAATATATAGTATATTTATTATAACACATTTAACATTCATTCGTCAATAACGTTTTTAGCGGTTTTTCATATCGCTCTATAGAAATATCGCGCCAAATTTTGTGCAACTTGCAAAAAAGAACGCCTCTCCTTAGTGGAAAAGCGTTCTTAAAACTATCTGCAAATATCAGAATATGTCTTTCTTGCTCTTTATATACCGCCTTACAAGCACGAAGATTATAACAAGCAGGCAAAGTATCAAAAATATCGGCACGAGCCACTTGTTCACGCCGTCCTCCTCGGCAGATTTCATCTCCGTCCACAAAGTCTGCATTGTCATATTCGCCTCGTCGGAGAGGTTTATAAAAACGGTCATGTTCTTTTTTACCTCGTCGCTGGGGTAATAAGCAGGGTCGTTTTGTATCTCGGGGTCAAGCATTTCAAACGCAGCCGAGTGCGGCGTTGAATAGCAGATGTAGTCGATGTTCGCATAGGCAATATCGGGCTCGCACATAAAGTTTATGAACATCTCAGCGGCTTCCTTGTTCTGCGAAGAGTTGGGTATGCACATGGCATCTATAAACAAATTCGTGCCGCTGTCGGGAACAACAAAATTCAGCGAGTCGTTGCTTTCCATAATGGTCATGGCATCGCCTGCGTAATAAGGCGCGATAAGTGCCTCGCCTGCGCCCATTTTGTCGAATATCTCGTCCATTACATAGCCCTGAACTATCTTCTTCTGCTCCGTCAGCTTGTCGGCAGCCATTTTAAGCTCCTGCGGATCTTCGGTATTGAGCGAAAGACCGCACACTATCTCTGCGATAGCGAAAGCATCACGGGGGTTATCAAACATAAGTATCTGGTCTGCGTAGTCCTCGTTCCACAGAATATCCCAGTCTATGTCCTCCTCGGGTATGTCTACCACAGTTTCGTCGTAAATTATGCCGACCGTACCCCAAGTATACGGCACGGAGTATTCGTTCGTGGGGTCGTAAGCCTGATTGCGGAAGTCGTCCATGATATACTTGAAGTTGGGTATGTTGTTATAGTCCAGCTTCTGTATCATGTTTTCCTTTATCATCTTGCTTATCATGTAGTCGGAGGGGATTATCACATCGTAGGTAACTCCGCCGCCTTTAAGTTTAGCATACAGCTCCTCGTTGGTGGCAAAGGTGGTGTAATTTACGCTTATGCCGGTAAGGTTTTCAAACTCAGTGATAACGTCAAGCGTTCCCTCGTCCTCACCTGTGCAGATATATTCGCCCCAGTTGTATACGTTTATTGAAACGTCCTTGCCCTTGAATCTTGTATAATACTCCTCGTCCTCAACGGTAAGTGTCTGATACTCGGTCTCCTCGGTATCCTCTTCATCGGCTGTATCGCCCGAAGAACATGAGGTCATCAGCGACGCGCCCAGAACGGCGGCAGCCAGCACCGAAAAGACCTTTTTTGAAATACTTCTCATCAGATCTTCTCCCCCTTATACGAGTTATTCTTGGCAGCCTTGTTTTCAAATACGTTCTTCACTATAAGTATAACGAATACCACAATAAATATTATGGTAGACAGCGCGTTTATCTCGGGGGAGATCTTGCGCCTTGTCATCGAGTATATCGTTATAGGCAGCGTTTGCGTAGTCGGGCCGCTGGTAAAGTAGCTTATTACAAAGTCGTCAAGCGAGTAGGTGAAAGCCATTAAAAAGCCGCTTATAACGCCGGGCATTATCTCGGGCAGTATTACTTTGCGAAAAGCCTGCATAGGGCTGCAACCGAGATCCTGCGCCGCCTCAAACAGGTTTGGATCCATCTGCTTGAACTTTGGCATAATGTTCAGTATGACATACGGCACATCGAACGTTATATGCGCTATCAGCAGTGTTACAAAGCCGAACTCAAAATTCATTCTTGCGGTAAAGAACACGAACAGCAGCATCAGCGATACGCCCGTTACTATCTCGGGGTTGATTATAGGCATATTCGTAACGTTCATTACAAAGGCTTTCGGCACTTTTTTCATGCTGTTTATGCCTATGGCAGCGAATGTTCCCAGCACAGTTGAAACTATACTTGCAAGCGTTGCTATAATTATGGTCTTCATCAGCGATGATATGATTATTTTATTGTGGAACAGCTTTACATACCATTCAAGGGTAAAGCCGCTGAGCACGCTCCTGCTCTTTGTTTCGTTGAAAGAAAATACTATCAGCACGAATATGGGAACATACAAAAAGAGCAGTATAAGAGCGAAATATATTTTACCGAACTTTTTCATATATCTCACCCTCCCTTATATAAGCACCTGGTCGTCGGGGCTGAACTGGTTCATAACGGTCATGATAACGAGTATTATCACCATAAGCACCAGCGATATAGCCGCGCCCAGCTGCGGATTATAGGAGTTGCCCAGAAACTGCATTTCTATAAGGTCGCCGATAAGCAGATTAGAGCCGCCGCCAAGCATACGCGATATTATAAACGTTGATATTGCAGGCACGAACACCATGGTAATTCCCGATGTTATGCCCGGCAGACTGAGCGGTACTATAACGCGCCACATAATAGATGCAGAGTTGCAGCCCAGATCAGACGCTGCCTCGATAACGCTTTTGTCAATCTTCTCCATTACCGAATACAGCGGCAGTATCATGAACGGCAGGTAGTTATACACCATGCCGAGCACCACCGCGCCCGATGTGTTTATAAGTTTGTAGGGCCCTAAGCCGAATATGCCGAGTATGTGATTTATAACGCCGTTGTTTCCCAGCAGTGTCATCCATGCATATGTGCGCAGAAGAAAGTTCATCCACATGGGCAGCATGACTATTAAAAGCATAGTGCCCTGCTTGTGCTTTTCCATTCTTGAAAGAAGATATGCCACGGGGTATGCAAGCAAAAGGCATACTGCCGTTGCAACAAGCGCAAGCCATATAGAGCGAACAAAAATGTTTGCATACTGACCTACGTTTGAGATGTTTCTTATAGTAAATTTGCCGCTGTCGGTCGTGAAAGCGAAGTATGCCACCATAAGAAGCGGCACAAGTATGAACACTATCATCCAGACGAGATACGGCGCAGAAAATACTTTCAGTTTTTTCAATTTGCCTTATCCCTCCTGTACCTT
>CANRPG010000025.1 GCA_947632425.1 uncultured Clostridia bacterium
ATAAAAATAGTAAAAACTCGTGCCAACGGCTCTGTTAAGCCAAATAACTCGTGCCAAAACTCGTGCGCAACTCGTGCGCAACTCGTGCCAACGGCTCTGTTAAGCCAAATAACTCGTGCCAAAACTCGTGCGCAACTCGTGCCGAACTCGTGCAGATTACTCTTAACCCGCCCCCGCCGACGGCGGGGCGTTCTTACTTCTTACTTCTAACCTCTTACCTCTAACAGGTCAACGCAGTGACCCAAATAACTAGCTACTAGCAACTAATCTCTAGCTACTATTTGACTTTTCCTGCGATTTGTGTTATAATTAAATTGCTGAATTTCCGCTTTAATAATAAATAGAATTGTAATAATACCAAGAAAGGACGGCGCTGTCATGATAATAAACACGGGTATGCGGACGGATATTCCGGCGTTTTATTCGGAATGGCTGATGAACAGACTGCGGGCGGGGTTTGTACTCGTGCGAAATCCTTACCGTCCCGAATTGGTAACGCGTTACGAATTAAATCCCGATGTGGTGGATTGTATCGCGTTTTGCACGAAAAATCCCGCGCCTATGCTGAAATATCTTGATGAACTGAAAATCTATCATCAATATTGGTTCGTAACGATAACGCCTTACGGAAAAGACATCGAACCGAATGTTCCGCCGAAAGAAGATGTTATGCGGGATTTTACCGCGCTGTCAAAGGCTGTCGGAATAAACTGCGTCGGCTGGCGTTACGACCCGATTTTTATTGATAACATTTATACATTAGAGCGCCATATTGCGGATTTTGAGCAGATGTGCAAAATGCTTTCGGGTTACACAAAAGTTTGCGTTATCAGCTTTATTGACCTCTATGAAAAAGTAAAACGCAACTTTCCGCAGGCTAAAGAAGTTACACAAAGCGAGCGGATTGCAATAGCAAAGGCGTTCGCAAAAATCGCGCAAACGCACGGCATTACAATAAAAGCCTGTGCCGAGGGAAACGACCTTGCTCCTTACGGCGCGGACTGTTCGGGTTGTATGACGCGCGAAACCTTTGAAACCGCTGTCGGCTGTCGCTTGAATATTCCCAACAGAAAATCGGCGCGCGCGGAATGTAACTGCGTACTCGGAACGGACATCGGCGCATACGACACTTGCGGACATCTTTGCCGATACTGTTACGCGAATTACAATCACGAAAATGTTGTGAAAAATATGCGCCTGCACGACCCTAATTCACCTTTGCTTGTCGGTAAATTAAACGAGGGCGAAGTAATACATCAGGCAAAACAGGAAAGTTGGACGGATAGTCAGATTGCGTTTTTTTAGGCGGTGATTTTTTTGGACAAACTTGATTTTTTGATAAATTATCTTCTTTCGGAGAGGAATGAAGAAATTGAAATTCCCGAAGATGAAAATTCAAAATTTCGGCTTTACAGAAGTCTTGTGAATATCCGTCCTGCAATGCCTGCAAGTACTGAATTTATGCGGGTCGAGGATGAGTTTCTCACGGAATTTACCGATAATAAAGGTATTACGGATATTTCCGATTTAGTGTCAATCGAAGATAAAATATATCTTTGGCAAGGCGATATTACTACGCTGAAATGCGGTGCGATAGTCAACGCCGCAAACGCGGGTTTGACGGGGTGTTATCAGCCTTGCCACAACTGCATTGACAACTGTATTCACACTTTTGCGGGAGTTCGTCTGCGGTTTAAATGCAATGAAATTATGCAGGCGCAGGGTTACGAAGAACCCACGGGTCAAGCGAAAATCACGCCTGCCTACAATTTGCCGTTCGATTATGTGATACACACGGTAGGTCCGATTGTCAGCGGACGGCTTAACAATGAGCATTGCAGGCTGTTGGAAAGCTGTTACAAAAGCTGTCTTGAAATTGCAATTGAGAATAACATTCAGAGCGTCGCGTTTTGCTGCATTTCAACGGGAGTGTTCGGTTTTCCGCAGGAAAGGGCGGCGGAAATTGCAATTAAAACGGTACGGGAACATCTCAAAATATACGATAATATTCAAATAATATTCAACGTGTTCAAGGAGGACGATTATGAAATTTACAGGCGATTGCTCGGCTGAAATCCTGCGTTTGAAAAGAGAAATTGATACTGCCGAAACGGTAGTAATAGGCGCGGGAGCGGGGTTGTCGACTGCGGCAGGATTTACTTATTCTGGAGAGAGATTTCAAAAATATTTCAGCGATTTTGAGGAAAAATTCGGATTTCACGATATGTATTCGGGAGGATTTTTCCCGTTTGAAACGCCCGAAGAAATGTGGGCGTACTGGTCGCGGTATATCTATATCAATCGCTATACTGACGTTGACAACGGCACATACAAACGGCTTTTTGATATAGTGAAAAACAAGAATTATTTCGTTATAACAACGAATGTTGACCATCAGTTTCAGAAAGCGAGTTTTGATAGATCGCGGCTGTTTTATACGCAAGGCGACTATGGGCTTTTTCAGTGCTCCGTACCATGCCACCAAGCGACTTATGACAACGAAGATAATATCAAAGACATGATAGAATTTCAGAAGAATATGAAGATACCTACCGAGCTTATCCCCAAATGCCCCAAGTGCGGAAAACCTATGACGATGAATCTTCGCAGCGATAATAAATTTGTTGAGGATGACGGCTGGCACGCATCGGCGAATCGTTATTCGGAATTTCTGCAAGCAAACAGCAGTCGGCACATCTTGTTTTTGGAACTCGGCGTTGGCTACAATACGCCCGTTATTATAAAATATCCGTTCTGGAAAATGACACAGCAAAACCCGAAAGCAGTCTATGCCTGCCTCAATTACGGCGAGGCTTTCGCACCCGATGAGATAGCCGCGCAAAGCATCTGCATAAACGGCGATATAAGCGATATTCTCGCCGTTATATCGCACTGAAAAGGGCAGAGAGGTTAAAATTTTGCAAGAATACTTCACTGTCGTTGCGCTGGGCAGGGTAGTGCGTCTGCCTGTTAATATTTATACATTATCGCAAAGAGAAAGCCGCAGATCATTCTGCGGCTGTTCTTATGCGCTTTTGAGAAACACCGACACATTTGTTATAAGTTAAGGACTTCTTAATAATTTTGTGGTACAATAAAGTTAGAAAAGGGGTGTCGGAAATGTACAAGAGAATAATTTTGCGAGACTTGAAAAGGAAAAAGTCGATGAACATCATATTGCTTATTTTTGTGGTGTTGTCTGCGATGTTTACGGCAAGCAGCGTGAATAATATTGTTGCCGTAGAGGGCGGACTTGACCATTATTTTGAAGAAGCGGGCATGGCGGACTACTATATTTTGTCACAAAAACGCAATGGCGAGGATTCTGTTGAGAAGCTGCTGAAAAACAGCGAAAATGCGAAAGCATACCGGAAAGATGATGTGATTTTCACATATAAGAATAATTATAAACGCGGCGGCGAAAAAATAATGGAATACTCTAACGTTTCAATGGTGCAGTCGCTAAGTAATTCTGATTTCAATTTTTTTGATGAGAATAATAATGTCATCAAAAAAGTTGAACAGGGAAAAATGTACATTACGGGATCGCTCCCAAAAAGATCGGGCTTGCAGGTCGGCGACAAATTTACGCTGAAAATCGGCGAAATAAATATGGAGTTTGAATTTGCAGGCTCTCTGAAAGATGCATTGTTTGGCTCTGAAATGATAGGCAATCCGAGAATGCTTATAAGTGAGGAAGATTTCAGAAAAATTGCAAATGATGATTATGTGAAACAGTACTATTCTGGCAGCGTTTACTACATCGAAACGGACGATTTGTTCAAACTGCAATCGGAAACGGCAGATGCGGAAAATGTCTATTTTGCCATAGACAACGAAACGGTGAAATTTTGTTATTTTATGAATACGCTTGTTGCGGTGATAATTTTGATCGTGAGTATCGGGTTGATCGTCGTGTCGTTTGCGGTACTGCGTTTCACGATCGGTTTCACAATTGCTGAGGAATTTCGCGAGATCGGCGTTATGAAAGCGATAGGTATGAAAAATAATTCTATACGCCTATTGTATCTTGCAAAATATTTCTGCATCGCTTTTGTCGGAGCGATAATCGGATATTTTCTGAATATTCCGTTCGGTAAAATGCTGATAAAAAGCGTCAGCGAAAATATGGTATTAGAAAATAAAAATTCCGCTGTTATAGGTGTTTTATGCTGTATAGCTGTAGTGCTTGTGATACTCTTTTTCAGCTGGAGCTGCACAGGAAAAATCAAAAAGCTCTCGCCTATAGACGCTGTTCGCAGCGGTCAGACAGGAGAACGCTTCCACAAAAAAAGCATTCTTCACCTTGGCAAAACAAGACTGAAAAGCACTGCATTTCTTGCTATAAACGACGTGATAAATCAGCCGAAGCAATTCTCCGTTATCACGGCAATATTTACAATATGCACGGTTTTTGTTATGGTACTTTCTGTTACGGCAAATACGCTAAGCAGTAAAAATCTTATCAGCGTTATGTCTATCACAGAAAGCGATGTATATTATCCCGATACTCAAAGAACCATGGAAATTATGACCGGAGCGAAAACGGAAAGGGAAACCGAAAAGGAAATTGCCGATATTCTCGCTAAGAACAATATGCCCGCAACGGTTTATATGGAGGCAAATTATAAATTTCCCGTCACAGTAAACGGCAGGAAATACAATATGGATTTTATAAAATGCAGGGATACTAATACGACGGATTACACTTACACCGAGGGCAGTCCGCCCATGTATGAAAATGAGATCGCATTGTCAGAAGCAATGGCTGAAAAAATGGACATAGAGATCGGCGATACCCTGACAATAAATATCGACGGAAAAGAAAGAGATTTTATTATGACGGCAACATTTCAGACTTTCCTGTCGACGGGATATATAGGAAGACTGCATCAGACGTTGGAAATACCCGACCACCTGATAATCGGCGTTATGAGCTATCAAATAAACTTTGACGATGACCCCGACGAAAAAACAATTGCGGCGCGAGTAGAAAAGCTAAAAGATATTTTTCACAATGAAAATATTTACGGTATCCGAGAGTACATCAATAATGTAACGGGCGTTTCCGACACAGTGAAAAGCGTGAGAGATCTTGTACTGCTGATATCTTTGATAGTGATCATTCTGATCGCGGTACTTATGGAGCGTTCGTTCATTTCAAAAGAGAAAGCCGAGATCGCCCTGATGAAAGCTATCGGGTTTAAAAACGGCGCAATTATGGCTCAGCACACCGAAAGATTTTTGATTGCGGTCATTTTAGCGCAGATAATTGCCGCCGCACTTTGTGTGCCTCTGCTGAAGTTGCTCATCGATCCTGTTTTCTCTTCACTTGGTGCAACGGCAGGTATCGAGTATCAGTTTAACGCGCTCGAGCAGTTTGTTGTTTATCCGCTTATCATAACTGCAACAGTCGTCATCAGTACGTTTTTGACTTCAATTTACACAAGAACGATAAAAGCGTCCGATACGGCGAATATTGAATAAACAGGAGGAATTATCATGAATACCGTACTTGAAGTAAAAGACCTTTGCAAGACATATATCGTCAACAAACGGCAGAACAATGTGCTGCGAAATGTGAGTTTTTCCGTAAACGAGGGCGAAATGATAGGAATAATGGGGCCGTCGGGTTCGGGAAAATCCACACTGCTCTACACCGTTTCGGGAATGGACAAAATGACCGCAGGAGAGGTACTGTTCAGCGGAAAAAATTTATCCGCCAGCCCAGAAAATGAGCTTGCACAAATGCGTCTTGAGGATATGGGGTTTATTTTTCAGCAGATGTACATGATGAAAAATCTCTCTGTACTGGACAATATAATTCTGCCTGCGGTGAAGTCCTCAAAAAAGAAAGAGAGCAACAAAGCAATTGAACAGCGTGGGCGTGAGCTTATGAAGCGGCTTGGCATTGCGGAAATTGCCGACAATGATATAAATGAAGTATCAGGCGGACAGCTTCAGCGTGCGTGTATATGCCGAAGCATGATAAACGATCCGAAGATAATTTTTGCAGACGAACCAACGGGTTCTCTCAACCGAACATCTTCGGAAGAAGTTATGGAGGAGCTTGAAAAACTCAATTCAAACGGTACAACAATGATGATAGTTACCCATGATGTCAAGGTCGCCGCAAGATGCACAAGAGTGCTGTTCATAGTTGACGGAAACATAAAAGGGGAGTATAATACAGACAGTGAAAAAAGTATGCGTGACAGAGAGCGCAGCTTGAATAACTGGCTTATGGAAATGGGATGGTAAAATGGTCGATATTCTTCTTGTTGAAGATAATGAAGAAATATGCAGTCTGCTTGCCGATTTTCTGCGCAAAGAAAATTACACGGTGAGTATTGCAAAAACCGCTGAAAAAGCTTTGTCCTTGTATGAAAAATACGGGGCAAGGCTTGTCCTGCTTGATATAAATTTACCGGATATTGACGGCTTTTCTGTATGTGAAAAACTGCGCAGAAATGACAATGTTCCTATTATAATTATAACCGCAAGAACGGACAGGGACGACAAGCTCAGCGGCATTTTGCTTGGTGCTGATGATTATATTGAAAAGCCGTTTGACATTGAAATTCTGCTTGCAAAAATAAAGGGTATTTTCAAGCGCAGACTTGCTCGAGACATGATCTCTGACGGCAATATAATACTTAATATTTCGGACGGAACGGTTACAAAAAACGGCATACAGACAGATCTTTCAGCAAAGGAATTTGAACTTCTGCAAATTCTTATGCAGAATAAGGGGCAGACTCTCAGCAAGGAGTTTCTGTTCAATCGTGTATGGGGAATTGACAGCGAATCGGAAATGCAGACTTTGACCGTACACATAAAATATCTGCGTGAGAAGATCGAGGACGACCCACAGAAGCCCGAAAAGATCATTACTGTCTGGGGAAAAGGTTATAGGTGGTCGTGATGAAAAGTTATGATAAGATAATTGCTTTGTTCCTGCTTGCCTTTGCCGTAATTACGGGCGCGGCTAATATTTTTCTGCATATGAACAACACAAATAATACGGGGCTTTTCAAGGTCGAAGTCAACCGTGTAGTACAGGAGCTTGAAAACGGGAACGAGGTCGCTCTTGACAATTATCAGACGATAGCAGACGTATCCGACGATCAGAATGACAGACTTTTTAATTCGGAAGATCTTTATGTTATCCGTGAAGTAAACGGCAGGCTATACCGCATTGAATACAAAGAAGATATTCAGAGCAGCGGCGTTTTATTTCATGCAAATGTTATTTTGTTATTGATATTTTTGATTACGTTGGGGGTTTTACTGTATATCAGGCAGACAATCATCAGACCATTTCACAAAATAAGCGAGTTTCCGTATATGCTTGCCAAGGGCAATTTAAACTTACCGCTGAAAGAAACAAAAAGCCGTTATTTCGGGAAATTCATCTGGGGACTGGATATGCTGCGTGAGGAGCTGGAACGCTCGCGGCAGCAGGAATTGGAGCGTGCCAAACGTGAGAAAACCGCAATGCTTTCTATTTCGCACGATATAAAAACACCGCTTGCGGCAATCAAATTATATGCAAAAGCGATCGCCGATAATTTGTATTCAGATGAGGAAAAACAACGCACTTCAGCGGAAAATATCAATATCAAAGCAGATGAAATAGAACGTTATGTCAGAGAATTGACAAGTAAATTAAACAGCGATTTTATGGTGTTTCACACGGAGCCTGAAGAAGTCTATCTGTCTTTTGTGCTTAACAGGATAAAAGCGTATTATTCCGAAAAGCTGCGATCGCTCGGTACAGATCTTGTTATAGAAAATTACACGAATTGTCTGCTTTTTTGCGATCCCGAACGTATAGAAGAAGTCCTGCAAAATATCATGGAAAATGCGATAAAATACGGTGATGGAAAAACGATACGCATAGATATTTCCGAGGAAGAGGACTGCATTCTGATAACCGTATCCAACAGCGGCTGTACATTGCCAAGCACTGAACTTTCACATATTTTTGATAGTTTTTGGAGAGGCTCTAATGTAGGAAACCAAGGCGGCAACGGATTAGGTCTTTATATCTGCCGCCGCTTGATGAACGAAATGAACGGTGATATTTTTGCGCAAATCCGTAATGATACAATGTGCGTGACTGTTGTCTGTCATAAATTCTCGTGATGATTTAAATCATCTTGCAATCCGGCGGCAATTATGCTACAATATAATTTAACGCATTAAATTGCTCGGATATGAGGTGATTATTATGAATATTGCTATCGTTGATGATGAACCTGTTTTCTTGAAACAACTTCATAACAGATTAAGAGAAATAAAGATACCAGATTGTGTAATACATGAATTTACAAGCGGAAGAGAACTATTAAACGGCTACGTTAAGGGAATGTATGAGGTTATTATACTTGATGTTGAAATGCCCGATCTGAACGGGTTGCAGACTGCGGAAAGGATCAGGCATATAGATGATTCTGTCATTATTTCTTTTCTGACGAATTATGCGGAATTTGCTGTTCAGGGTTATGATGTAGGCGCTTTCCGGTACATTCTGAAAAGTCAGCCGGACTATATGTACAACAAGCAGCTTCATTCTATTATTGATGAGTGTCAACAGAGATTCAGAACTTTTACTTTCAGCAATAAAAACCTGTCATTCAAGTTCAGACTGACGGATATTCTTTATTTTGAGGGTCATAGAAGAAAGGTATCGCTTTTCACAATAAACGGAGAATTAGAGTATAGCGGCGATTTTTCGGCTGTGTGCGGAGAATTGTTAAAATACAATTTTGCAGTTATAAACCGTGGGATACTTGTAAATCTCGACCATATACAAAACATAACAAAGTACGATGTTGTCCTGACGAACGGAAAAAAGATCCCTATAGGGAAAACGTATAAAGATGACGTAGTTTCTAAATATCTTAATTATGCAGCAGGGAGATAGCCGATATGGACATACTAATTGAAAATATCATCGAGATAGTCAACGTATCTATAGAACTGCTGCTGGTGTTCCTGTTCTTTTCTCTGCTTAGCAAACAAAAAGTCGGTAAAATAGTTACTACAGTTGTATATCTTATTTCTGTGGCAAGTCTGTCGGCTATAATTTTGCTGACCGATAATGTTTTAGCCAACCTTCTATCAACTATCATTATAGTCTGCTTGATATCCGTTATCTGTTTCGATGATACCGTCAGCCATAAAGTATTCTGGAATGTCTTGTTTTTGTTGATAATATCGGTTTCAGAACCTATTGTTATAGGAATACTTTGTATTGCGAATATGGGTGCGCCGCAAGACTTCTTAGAGCCCGGATTAGGCCGTTATCTTGGAATGGTGGGCACTAATATAATCTATCTGTGGCTTATAGGTCTGCTGCACCGCATTATAAATAAAAGACTTCGTGAATTGCCTATAAAGTATTGGATACTGATAATAGCTATTCCTATCATAAGTATTTTTCTTTTGCAGACAATACTTGACGGATTTGTCGGCAGCAGCAATTACAGTTACGTTTCTTTAGGCGTTTCTCTTTCAGGTATAATATTTATAAATATTGCTATGTTCAATTTTTTTGAAAGCTATGAAGATAAGCTGAAAATAAATTATCTGGAAACCATGAAACAGCAAGAGCAGGAAAATTACAAACTGCTGACTCTGACATATAACCAGGTAAGAGAGTTTAAACACGATATAGAAAATCAATTTTTAGTTTTGAGCGATATGTTGGAAAACAATGATATTGCCTCTGCTAAAGAGTATATCGTCAAACTGGATTCATTTGTAAAGTATGCGAACAGGCTTTGCTATACAGGCAATAATGCTGTCGATTCTATAGTAAATATCAAAGGTTCTCTCGCCCGGTCATACGGCATAGAGTTTATTTGCAAAGTCAATATCATAACCGGTATCAAAGCCGACGAATTAGAACTTTGCCGTATAATAGGAAACGGTCTTGACAATGCAATAGAGGGCTGCCAAAGGGTAACTGATCCTAAAAAACATATTCTGATAAGTATAACAGAGGATAGAGAGAAGCTGTTTATAGTAATAACTAACACTTCGGAGAAAGTAGATACTTCATCGTTGGTATCAAGTAAAAAGGACAGCGGACTTCACGGCGTAGGAATAAGCAGTATAAGGTCATCGGCAGACAGACTTGGGGGATTGGTAAAATTCGATTATGAGGACGGAGTTTTTGAGCTTAATGTAATGATCTCTAATTGTTAATTAGCTTAACTATATGCACTTTCAGTACAAGAAAGCGACATTTCGGTACACTTTGCGGCACTTTTGTGTAAAGCCTATTGAAAATATTTACTGCGCGTGCTATGATTTTTGCAGGAGGTATTTTGCATGAAAAATTTATATTTGACTATCTCTCTGTTATTATCAATGTTTTTTCTAACTTCTTGTGTTGGTGATCAACACGTTGATAAAAAAGATATTCAAAATAATGCCGAGCAGATGATGAAATGTGTTGTTGACAGTAACTGTGAAGGATTGTTTGACTATTTTAATAAAGATATGAAAGACAACTATTCAGACCAGACACTGCAAGAGATTGGCACCTTATTTGATTACATTGACGGGGAAATAGTATCTTATGAGTATAAGGGTCCCGGCGGCGGCGAAGAAAACAAACATGACGGAAAGATCTACTATTATAATTGTTATCCGAAATTTGAGATCACGACCGATGCTGAAAAGACATATACAATAGAGTTTTCTTATAACTATATATGGGATGAGCATCCTGAATATGAGGGTGTCGATATGATCTTTATCCGAGAAGATAATGACTATGATACGGAATTATTTATAGGCAGGAATTACTATAAAGATTGACCCCGGCAACCGATCTAAAGAATCATTTTATACCAAGGTATGGTGACATTAGATGAGAAAAATAAAAATATTGGCGCTCGCTGCATCATTGACTTTGCTTTTGGCAGGCTGCGGCGCGATCAGAGTAAATGTAAAGAAAGAAGTAAATAAGACGGTAGAAGAATTGTTTGGCTATTTGAGCAAAGACGATACAGAGAGTATAAAAAATATGTTCTGTACTATCGTTTCGGAAAGCGATGACTTTGATGAAGAACTTTCAAAGGCTGTCGAGTTTTTTGAAGGTGAAGTTACTTCATATGACATTACAGCCATAGGAAGTGAAGAAAAAGCCGAATACGGCAAAACAATTCAGCTTCATGTTTCGCCTTATATCTGGGACATTGAAACATCTGCCGGAAAAAGTTATAAGATCAGATATTATGCATATATCGTAAATTCAGATAACGCACAATACGTCGGTATATCTGAAATTGATATAGAATGTGCCGACGGCGATACTTTCAAATTAGGAGATTTCTATTTGGCTGACCCTGACGAAAAGCGTGCGGCGATCGGAATGGGTGCTTTGGAAGAGGAAACTTCGGAGGAAAGTTAAATGAAAAAGCGCATAATTTCAATACTGCTGGCTGCGGTCATAGCAGCTGCGGCAGTGGGCTGTGTTTGTTTTATTATCAGGCAAAAAAATCCCGAAGATCTTAATGTATCGGTTACTGTAAATGAAATAAATGAAAACAGTTATGCGGCTTACACGAAAAATACTATAGTACTTCAAGGCGAAAACGGCAGCTATTATCAAGTAAAAGATGACGGTCTATACCTGTTTTCAGAGGAGAGCTCATCGTTTGAAGATAAAGTTATAGATAGGAGCGGTGTAATACTTGCTCAATATGGCGGCGGCTTTTTTGTACTGTCTGACGGACATTCTGTTTATGTATACAATTCTTTATACAAGCCTGTAAGCCGGAAGCAGACCGATGGGAAAATAGAAAACATTTTCATCGCTAACGACAGCTTATATGTAAAATGCACATATGAAGATCAAAGTGCAGCCATTTTACAATATAGTGTTCTCGATCTGACAGTTGAACAGAAGTCTTATGCGGCGCAATCTTCTTCTGAATACACCTTTACAGAAAGCGATAACTGTCAGACTATAGTCAGCAGGGAAAACAACAGCATTGCGGCGATATGCAAAAACGGCTCGTTCATGTTCGGAACAGTGCCTTTGTTTGTGTATGACAATTGTGTTTATCAGATAAGGCGTGATGATACCGCTGACGGTGAAACAATTCAAATAATCGGCGGCGGCAAAACAGAACGCTTTGACACGCCGCACAGTAAAGCGCCTGCAAGAAATATCATGTTGTGCGGTGATGTATTGTTGATACTTGGTGTGCAATCGGGGAGAGGGGACGAGTCGTATTCTTCTGATCTGAACACACATCAATATGACGTTCTGACTGTGTATGATATGAAAACCAAAGAAGCAAAGAATTTTAAGACCAAAAAAGGTGAGAAGATAGTCTATGCGGACGAGGACGAAATAATTACATACTATAAAAACAGCTGCATTACTTATTCGATCGCTGATCTTAAAAAAATAAAAGAGAAAACGATGGATAAGATAAAAAGCGGAGGAAGCTATGTCTTCACGGTATGCGGAGAGTATATTTGGTTATTTGATGAGGGCTCGGGAGAGCTTGTTGAAAAAATTCCTGTCTGTGAGTAGTTTTATAACAATTAAGGTGAAAAATAAATGATCTTATTGAAGTTGTGCTGATATAAGAGAGGCATACGGCAGATAAGGCGTTTTCGAGAATGGCGGCTTATCTTCAGAAAATTTTTAAAAGAGTATTGACAAACGAAAAATTTAGTGTTACAATAAAATCATGAAGAAAGCAAAGGCGCTTCTCCCTTAATGGGGGCGGCGCTTTTTATTTTGCAAAATTTCTGACAGGAGTGAGTAAAATGGTACAGCTAAAACAGGGGCAATTTATGCAGGCAGTGGGCAATGCCGCTGAGATAAACGAGCTTCTGCGGCGATACGGGGTGAAGTTCGGCATATACAAAAACGGCGTATTCAACGAGCAGTTTTTCCCGTTCGACCCCATTCCGCGCGTGATTACGGCAGAGGATTTTTGCAGCATAGAAAAAGGTCTTGTGCAGCGCGTGAATGCCTTGAATGAATTTCTTTACGACATCTACCACGAAAAGAAAATTGTTCGCGACGGCATCGTGCCCGAAGATTTTATCTATATCTCAAAAGGCTATCTTGCCGAGTGTGAGGGCATAACGCCGAAAAATCGCATATACAGCCATATTTCGGGGATAGATCTCGTGCAGGCAAAAGACGGCGAATGGTACATTCTTGAGGACAACCTGCGTATACCCTCGGGCGCATCTTATCCGCTTATCGCAAGGGAGCTTACGCGAATTGCAGCGCCAAACGCCTTTGAAGAAAACAACATTGTTGACAACCGCGGTTATGCCGAGCTTTTGAAAGAAACTATGGAAAATGCAAACTGCGGCGGCATAAGGGCTATTCTTACGCCGGGACGTTACAATGCGGCGTATTTTGAACATTCTTATCTTGCAGAGCTCACGGGTTCTGTTCTGGTGCAGAACGATGAGCTTTTCGTTGAGGACAACATTTTGTACCACCGCACATATTCGGGCGGCAAAACAAGAATAGGCGTTCTTTACCGCCGTATCTCGGACGAATACTTAGATCCGCTGACGTTTTTGCCGCAGTCGCTTATCGGTATACCGAACCTTATGGAGGCTTACCGCAGCGGAAATGTAGGCATTGTGAACGCGCCCGGCAACGGCGTTGCAGACGACAAGGGCATATATTATTTCGTGCCGAAGATGATAAAATACTACCTCGGTGAGGAGACAATACTCAAAAATGCCCCGACATATCTGCCGTTTTATGATGACGACATGAAGTATGTTATGGAGCATCTTGAAACGCTTGTTATAAAAGATGTTGCCGAGGCAGGCGGTTACGGCGTTGTGTTCGGCAGCGACCTTAGCAAAGAAAAATTAGAGGAATTTCGCAAAACTATCATAGCAGAGCCGCGGCGTTTTATAGCGCAGGAAGTTATTGATTTTCTTGACCTGCCGATAGTTGAGGGCGATCAGACCGTTATGCGCAAGGCTGACCTGAGAGCATTCGTGCTTTCTGGCGAAAAAACAAAAGTGTGGGCTTCGGGTCTTACGCGGTTTTCGCGAAACCCCGATTCGTTCGTAGTAAACTCATCACAAGGAGGAGGCTTTAAAGACACATGGGTACTATCTCGTTAGAACACAGCGACCGCCTTTACTGGCTTGGTCGCTATACAGAAAGATTTTTTACAACGCTGAAAGCGCTTGGCAGGGTGTATGACAGTATGCTTGAAGAAAAGAAAGGCTATCAGGATTATCTGGCGTGCTTCGGGCTTGCGGATACATATTCTGACAGCAGGGAATTTATACGCAGTTTTCTGTTCGATGACCAGAACCCTAACTCGGCGTCGTTCAGCCTGGAGCGCGCATATGATAACGGCATAGTCCTGCGCGAGGAAATATCTACAGACTCGCTGTCGTTTCTGCAAATGGCGAAAGATACGCTTAAAAGGGCTGAGCAGAGCAGTAACGTGCGTATGTCGCTTTTGCCGCTTGAAGATATACTGTACAGTTTTTGGGGCTGCATAAACGAGCATATCTATGATGATGAGATAAGAAATATAATCTACATCGGCAAGACTATTGAGCGGCTTGATATGTACATAAGGCTGAAATACCCGTTTGACGCGGTAGAAAAAGAGTTTGTAAGGCTTTGCAAAAACCTTAACCGTGTGCCAAAGGGTACGCCTTACCGCTACAGCACAAAATATCTCTCTGAACTTGTGGAGATACTTGGCAGCGAGAGCGACTATGAAAAAGGCGGCATGAAAGCCACGCAGGCTTTGTGCTGCTTGTTTGAAACATCGGAGGCGGCAGTATGAAACAGGTGAATTTTTACTATTGTGCAAAACTTACTTTTGACGACTATGTTCACAACCACAGCTTTGCGCTGCGCGTTATACCGCCCGAGACCGAAACGCAGCGGCTTTTGTCGTGCAGCCTGAACATCACGCCGTATGTTTCAACGCAGCAAACGGTCGATGCTTTCGGAAATAACGTCACGGCAGGCTATCTTAAAGGCGACCACCGTTTTCTTGATTTTGAGATAAAAGGCATAGCGCAGGTAGATCACACCAAACACCGTACCGACTATATGCCGTGCTATCTGTATCAGTCGCAGTATACAAAGCCTGATGATGCTCTGAAAGAGTTTTATGCCGATATAAAGCGCGAATGTACGGGCACTGTTGCCGACAGGGCAGAGTATCTTTGCGCGGCGCTGGCAAATACGATCGTGTATGAAAAAGGTCATACAGATACAGATACCACAGCGGCGCAGGCGTTTGCGCTGAAAAGGGGAGTGTGCCAGGATTTTTCGCATATTCTTATCTCTCTTTTGCGTATGGATGGCATTGCGGCAAGGTATATAGCAGGGCTTGCTTTCTGCGACGGCGAAACGCATTCGTGGGTAGAATTTTGGACAGGTGACCACTGGGAGGGCATTGACCCTGCAAACAACTGCCTTGTGAACGACGACTATATTGTTATCTCGCAGGGGCGTGATTTTCGCGACTGCGCTATTGACAGAGGTGTTATGTTTGGCAGCTATACAAAGCAGCTGCAGCTTGTCCGCAGCATACTCTCATAAGATATGAAAGGAATGA
>CANRPG010000026.1 GCA_947632425.1 uncultured Clostridia bacterium
CGACGGCGAAATAGAAGAAGGTCAGGTGTGGGAAGCAGCAATGTTCGCCGCCCACTATCAGCTCGATAACCTCGTAGCTATAGTTGATAACAACGGCTTGCAGATAGACGGCAAAATAAGCGACGTCTGCTCACCTTACCCCATAACCGATAAGTTCAAGGCTTTCGGCTGGCACGTTATCGAAATGGACGCCCACGACTTTGATTCTATAGAAAAAGCCTTCAACGAGGCCGAAACAGTCTCGCAGATGCCCGTAGCTATTATACAGAAGAGCGTTAAGGGCAAGGGCGTTTCGTTTATGGAAGATCAGGTATCATGGCACGGCACAGCCCCCAACGCGGAGCAGTACGCCGCCGCTATGGAGGAGCTTGCGAATACTTTGAAAGGCTTGGAGGGTTAATATATGTCAGATGTTGTAAAAATAGCCACAAGAGAAAGCTATGGCAATGCCCTTGCTGAACTTGGCGATAAATATGAAAATTTGTATGTCCTCGATGCGGATCTCGCAGCCGCCACAAAAACGGGCATATTCAAAAAGAAATTCCCCGACAGATTTTTTGACTGCGGCATAGCCGAGGCGAATATGATGGGCGTAGCGGCAGGTCTGGCAGCTACAGGCAAAATACCTTTCGCTTCGTCGTTTGCGATGTTCGCCGCAGGCAGAGCCTTTGAAATAGTCAGAAATTCCATAGGCTATCCGCACCTTAACGTAAAAATCGGCGCTACCCACGCAGGCATTTCGGTCGGCGAGGACGGCGCAACACACCAGTGCAACGAAGATATCGCCCTTATGCGCACCATTCCCGGCATGACTATCATAAACCCTGCCGACGATGTCGAGGCAAGAGCGGCAGTCGCAGCAGCGGTCGAGTATGTTGGCCCCGTCTATATGCGCTTCGGCAGACTTGCAGTGCCCGTTTTCAACGATAAAGACAGCTATAAATTCGAGCTCGGCAAAGGCATACAGCTACGTCAGGGCAGCGATATAACTATCATTGCTACGGGTCTTATGGTGAACGAAGCCCTCATAGCCGCCGATACCCTCAAAGAGCAGGGCATAAGCGCGCGCGTTATCAATATCCACACCATTAAGCCTATCGACCGCGAAATAATCGCAAAAGCCGCCGCCGAAACAAAGCTTATCGTCACCGTTGAGGAGCATAGCATAATAGGCGGTCTGGGCAGCGCGGTTACAGAAGTCGTCTGCGAAGAATGCCCCTGCAAGGTAGTGCGCATCGGCGTAAACGATGAGTTCGGCTGCTCGGGCCCTGCCGTAGAGCTTCTCAAAAAATTCGGTCTTTCAAGCGATAACATTATCAAGACCGTAAAACAGCTTCTCGGCAAGTAATATACTATATTAAATACTAAAGTCATCGCCATAGCGCGGTGACTTTTTTTGCTTTTCTTCGTTAATAAAAATATCATATTTAGTTTACAAAACGTTTACAAAAAACTTGTAACATTTCCTGTGTAACGTGTGTACTTATTATTGAAAACTTAAATTTTGCCGATTTGGGGCGAAATATATAGAAAGGAAATGATGTTATGAAAAAGTTGAGAAGAATTTTAGGCTTGTCAGTCGCGGCAGCCCTCGCGGCAAGTATGCTGACCGCCTGCCAAAGCAGTGAAAGAGAAACCTACTTTGAGGAAAACTCCGCAGGCGAGATAGTTGACAGCGCACTTCTGGAAAAAATCGAGCAGGAGTCGCAGCCGCTAAATACCAAGGTAGAAAATTATAGCTGTCACTCGGGCAAAAATCAAGTGATCGGCAGTACTAATATCACGGTTGACGACAAGTTTCTGTATGTGTATGATGTCATGGGCGATCAGGGGTATGTTAAGGTAGACCTGCAAAGCGGCGAGGTGATTCCTCTTTGCGATGTTGCAGGCTGTACGCATGATCCGAATATTTTCCCCGACTGCATAAATGATCGGTGGTTTCCTGATATTACAGCAGTTGGCGATGAACTGTGGTATGACTACGAAAATAAGCTGGTCGCAATAAAAGACGGCAAAGAAGAAGTTATATACGAAAACAAGTATTGTACCGAGTATGAAAAAGCCACCTATAAAGAAAGCCCCAACGATAAGTATAGCCTTTCTTTTATAGCAGCAGATGATGATCATATGTACCTTTTCGGCCCGACATATGTTTTGCAGCTTGACAGAAACACTATGCAGGTTTCTAAAACTATTGACCTGACGACCGAAGCACATCTGTGGACTCCGTTTGTATATAAAGGAAGCATATACTTCTGCAACGAATTGAATGAGGCGTTCAGAACCGATATAGAAAGCGGCGAGACCAAAAAACTCGGCGACCATATCAACAGCGTGTATGTATATAACGATACTATTTATTATACAGACTGGAACGGCGGCGCTGTGATACTGTATAAGGCTGACCTTGATCTTCAGAATTCTGAAAAACTGCTCGATGACTGTTACATGAACTTTGTGATAAAAGACAACAAGCTGTTTTATTCAAAAAAATCGAGCGGTGAAGTAATGTGCTATGACCTCGATACAGGCGAAAATAAGCTTATTTATAAAGACATGGAGAGCGGCGTTTCAATTATCACCGCAGACTATATCGACAGAGTATTCTTCATAGGCGACTATGTTGACCCCGATGATACAAGCAAGCAATATGATGTGATAGCCTCTGTACGCACCGACGGCAGCGATCTGTGGGTGAAAAAGTTTGAAGGCAGTATATATGATTAACGTCAGTTGTATCGCACACGGCGATATATGATATATAAAAATTTCAGGAGGTAATTAAAATGAAAAAAGTAATAGCAATTCTGACAGCACTGACCCTCGCGCTGGGCATGACCGCCTGCGCAGGCAAAGACAACAGCAGTACCCTCAAAGTGGGGGATCTGACCACCACCGCTCCTGCCGATGTTTCGGGAACCGATGACAGCTCTGCTGAGAGCGATGTAATACTGCCGGACAGCGTTTGGTGGGATTCAATGTTTTTGTATGTTTATGACGAAAACGGAAAGATCAAATACTGCGAAGACCCCGGCTTTGGAACTGCACCTCTCGACGAGGGCTTCAAAATAACCTTTCCCATCGAATTAAATTATAATGCAGAGGGCGTGGACAACGAAATAGATGCGAACGTGTATGTTATCTGCGACGGGCATCTGATAAAACACTCGTTCGATGAAAACGCAGAGCCGACCGAAAAAAGCGCTATCAAGCTGAGAAACGCAGTAGAAGAAACATTTGACTTATACATACCTCCGACAGAACTCGGCGACTTTGAGCAAAAGCATATGTGGGTGTGCATTGTGACAGAGCCTGATTATGCGTTCAAATCTCCTGCGCAGGAAGTAGAGTTGTTCTTACATAGCAGTCTTGCGGTCAAGTCTACGGGCGGCGAGATCGAGTATACATCAGTCTACGAGGCGCAGGAAAAAGACTATATAGACGGCATAAGTGCGTCGATCGATTATGCGGTCAACATAGGTGAATACACCGGCAGTACACCTCTTATACAAGATAACGGGGGAGCAGCCGCTGAAAAACCGCAGATAGACAGTGACAGCGACTTTGCCGTTACCGCATACCTTGACGACCTTGATTATTATCTCGCGGTATTTTGTGACGGCGAGCTTATGAACGCTTTTGACGGCAAGCCGTTTATGAAGGTGAACTGCCGGGGCGAAAACGGCGCGCGCTCTGTAAAGTATTCGCTGGATAAGGATATCCTTCCCGAAAACGGCGAGCATACTTTCAGCGT
Source organism: uncultured Clostridia bacterium (assembly GCA_947632425.1). Taxonomy (GTDB): domain Bacteria; phylum Bacillota; class Clostridia; order Oscillospirales; family Ruminococcaceae; genus UBA7477. The sequence goes on from CANRPG010000026.1 coordinate 3,755, forward strand.
GATAGCCCTGCCTAACCAAATAAGAGATGATGCACTTGATTACGGCAGTGTGGAATGCAGCAACAGGCATACGATAATTATAAACATGTAACATGAAACCTTAGGAGGAAAATAAAATGAAAAAAGCATTAGCAATTTTGACCGCATTTACCCTCGCACTGGGCATGACCGCCTGCGCAGGAAAAGACAGCAGCAGTACCCTTAAAGTGGGGGATCTGACTACCACCGCCCCTGCCGATACTTCGGGAAGCGACACTTCGGGAACGGACAACAGTTCTTCCGAGAACGAAAGGTACGGCGCAGATGGCGATATTACAGCTGCTGACAGAAGCATGGGAGTAAGTATTTTCGATGAAAATGGAAAAATACTGATAACTGGTCAACCCGGATATGAGCCGCAAAATATCAACAAGGGCTTTAAAGTAACTAAATGGGGTGATGTAGTGCTTGACGTGAAAGGCGACGTAAATGCGAATATTTACGTTTTCTGCAACGGGCAGATGATAAAGCACTCTCTTGAAGAAAACGGAGAGTATACAGAAAAGACCACCGTTACGCTGCCCAACGGAGAGGTAGAAAAGCCCTTTGATATCTATATCGCTCCCACAGACCTTGGCAAAGTTGAAAGAGGTATGATGTGGGTGTGCTTCGAGTATGAGCCTGATTATGTTCCAAAGTCAAATTTAGGCGAAATAGCCTTGCTTGAATGCAGTTATATGCCTGTATCTTCTGACGGCGAAGCAGCCGAAGAAGCGCTGTCTGTATATGAAGCGCAGGAGCAGGATTACATATACGGCGAGCACCCTATCGCTTCTGGCGAGACCCCGACTTATGAGACTACTGAGAACGAGGAATGGGTAGTGGATGACTCTGAAGTGCATGATATTGATATAGGCAGATATGACGAGCAGCTTCATTCTACATCAGCACGTTCAGCAAACGATATTGCGGTAATAGATAAAGATGCCGACTTTGCTGTAACAGCGTATATGGAAGAAGATGTCAACTATTACCTTGTTGTGTTCTGCGACGGTCAGCCTATAAACGCTTTTGACGGCAAAATGTTCATGAAAATAAACTGTCAGGGCGGCAAGCGTATGGTCAAGTATTCCCTCGATAAAGAGCAGCTGCCCGAAAACGGCGACCACTCCTACAGCGTGTTGGCATTGTCAGATCAGGAAATAGTCGTTGAAGGACCGCATGGTACTCCGATGAACTCACCGGACAGTTCGCTCCAAAGCAACAGACGTCTTGTCAAGATAGAGAAATAGCCTCCTTAAATTTAATGCAGCACAAAAAAAGAGAGGCATTATTGCCTCTCTCAGCTGCATTGTTCAGTATATACAAATTTTCGACAAAATTTTGTGAGTTCCTACAAATTTCAAGTTCTTTGTAACATTTCCTCTCTTCAGCGTGTACTTATTTATGAAAGCATTTTTATACGTCAATAAGTCAGAATTTGAAACACTTCTGAATGTCCTTTATCCCGCCGATGACAAAAACATTGTCACCCTCCTGCATCTGCGTGTCGGGCGAGGGGATAAACACTTCACCGTTTCTTTTCAGCGTAAGAATGTTTATGTTGAACTTCTTGCGTATGTCTATCTGCGAGAGCGTCTTTCCGTACCAGTCTTTCGGTATAACAAGCTCGTATATCGAGTAGTTGCTGTCCAGCTGAATAAAGTCGAGTATGCTGTCAGAGGCGTACCTTGTCGCAATGCGCAGAGCCATCTGCTTTTCGGGGTATACAACTTCATCTGCGCCGTTTCTCAAAAGAAACTTCATCTGTATGTCATTCGTCGCGCGCGAGATAACTTTCTTCGCACCAAGCTCTTTCAGAAGCGAAGTAGCCTCCAGCGAAGACTGAAACAAGCTGCCCAGAGCCACAAAGCACAGGTCAAAATTGTCTATCCCCAAAGAGCGTAAAAACTCTTCGTTTGTGCCGTCACCTATGTTCGCAACGGTAACATACGGCAGCACCTCGTTTATGCTCTCTTCGTCTGTATCAACAGCCATTACCTCGCACCGCAGCTCCGACATTCTCTTAGCAATAGTGCTTCCGAACTGTCCCACACCTATAATAAGTACACTTTTCATTTTTAACACCTATCCTACAGTAATATTTTCAAGGGGCAAACGTGAATTGTTGCTTCCCGAAGACGAGAACGCCGCGTAAATAAGCGTAAGTCCGCCCACCCTTCCAAAGAACATAAGAACCATTAGTATTATACGCGATGCCAGCGATAGGGAAGTGGTAATGCCAAGCGTAAGCCCTACCGTTCCTATCGCCGAACCCGTTTCAAATAAACAGTCTATCAGCGGCAAGCCCTCAACAGTGCTTATTATAACGCCGCCCACAAAAAACAGCGATAAATACATAAACAGTATCGCGCCGGCATTTCTCACCGCCGTGTCAGAAATTCGCCGCTTGAAGCACTCAACATCGTTTCGCCTGCTGAATACCGTTATCGCAGATAAAAACAGCACCGCGAACGTAGCAGTTTTCATACCGCCTGCCGTAGACCCCGGCGAGCCGCCTATCAGCATGAGCACCGTCATGACCGCTTTGCCCGATTCGCTCATCTGCGAAAGATCCTGCGTGTTGAAGCCTGCTGTCCTCGTCGTTACCGACTGAAACAGAGAGCTCAGCACCCTGTCACCCATAGACATATCGCCGTATTCAAATATAAAGAAATATACCGCAGGCAAAACCACCAGTATAAGCGATGTCAGCAGAACCACCTTGCTCTGTAACGAGTACCTGCTCAGCCTGTGCTTGTGTGTTTTGATATCGCGTATCGTTATAAAGCCTATGCCGCCCACCGTTATAAGCAGCATTATCACTATATTTATAAGTGCGTTTGAGCCGTATGTGCAAAGCGATGAGTATTGCTCCCTTATCCCCATAAGGTCAAATCCTGCGTTGCAAAACGCCGATATAGAGTGAAATATAGAGTACCATATGCCTTTCAGTATGCCAAAATCGCTGCAAAATACCGGAGCTAAAAGCACAGCCCCCACAAGCTCAGCAATGGCAGTCGCTATCAGTATGAACCCCGTCAGGCGTACGATCCCGCCCACCTGCGGCGCAGAAATAGACTCCTGCATAGTGCTTCGCTGCCAAAGACCTATCTTCTTGCCGGCGGCGCGCATAACAGCAAGGCTCACCGTTATAACACCCATTCCGCCGACCTGTATCATCATAAGTATAATTACCTGCCCGAACATCGACCAGTAAGTCGCCGTGTCGTGAACTATAAGCCCCGTAACGCAGGTAGCCGAGACCGCCGTGAACAGCGTGTCGCTGAAAGGCGTTACTATCCTGTCTTTCGTCGCAATCGGCAGCATCAGCAAAAGCGAGCCCGTCAGTATTATGATAAGAAAGCTGAAAATTATTATCTGAAAAGATGACCTGCTTTTGTTGCTTTTCAATTTGTTTTTGTGAAACATACCGCACTCCTATATTATAGTGTATACATACATTTTTAATTATATCATAACGTGCCTGAAGTTGTTGTTGAGATTTTTAATGATTTGTTAATATTGTGTTAATACTTTTCAACTTGTAAATTCTTAAACTTTTATTAAACTTGCTTTCCGATTTTTCCAAAAGCATTGACATTTGTCATAATGTGTATTATAATGTACTTAACAAGTATTACGTTTGGTGCGGAACAGATCCGCGCTTTATGTGATAAACAAAATTTTTACAGAAAGGTAAGGTAAACAGTATGGTAAAACTAACCAACATCAAAAAGGTCTATAACCCCGGCAAATCAAACGAGTTTGAGGCTCTCAAAGGCGTTTCCTGCGAGATAAAGGACGGCGAACTTGTTGCCGTTATCGGAAAGAGCGGCGCAGGTAAGTCAACAATGCTGCATATCCTCGCTTGTATCGACAGCTATCAAGGCGGCGAGTACAGCATCGACGGCGAACTTGTAAAGAAGCTCTCCGAAAGAGAGTATGCCCGTATCCGCAACGAGAAGATAGGCATGGTAATGCAGGACTTCGCTCTTGTTGAGGACTTCACCGCCCTTGAAAATGTCATGATACCGCTTTCGTTCTCTAAGAAGAAAGTTGATAACAAAAAAGAGAAAGCTATGGCAGCGCTCAAAGCAGTAGGCGTTGAAGACCTCGCCAAAAAGCCCTGCAATAAGCTCTCGGGCGGTCAGAAGCAGAGAGTAGCTATCGCAAGAGCTATAGTCAACGAGCCGAGCATGATCCTTGCAGATGAACCTACCGGCGCTCTCGACAGCAAAACAGGCGCAGAGATAATGGAGCTTTTCAAGCAGCTGCACGAGCAGGGAAGAACGGTAATAATCGTAACGCACGACCCCAAGATAGCTGAGCAGTGCGAAAAAGTCATCGAGATATCCGACGGCGAGATAATCAAGACAGCGTAAGGCGCAAAAATAAACCGTCCCAACACAGGGACGGTTTTTGTATTTAACGCAGCTATTTTAGTTCATCTCAAATTCCTCAGGCGTATCCGAGGGAGCGCCTGCAAGCTCGTTGAAAAGGATAGAATATTTTGTGCAGCTGTCGTGGGTCAGCTTTACCGCCCCTGCGCGCAGGCTTATCGGGAGCTCGGTGCCGTCGCAGTTTACCACTTCGCCATTGTGCGCCATGACCGACAGCGCAATGTCTTTTACTTCTTCCGGCTCAGAGCAGTTGGTCACAAGCACGTATTCATCGCCGCCTATGCGGAACATGAACATATCATCGCCGCACGCCTGTTCAATGCGGCTCAGCGATTCCCTTATCGCAGCGTCGCCCGCTTTTCTGCCGTAGGTCTTGTTGATGCTGTCTAAGCAGCAGGTGTCAAAGCATAAAACATACTTGCCCTCTTTTGAACGTATGCGGTCGTACAGTTCGGTAATATCAAACCTGTTTTTCATTATTGTTTCACCTCCTTGCTGCTCCGCTGTCTGCGGAAAATCAAGCTTTGGGAAAAGCCCGGTAAAGCTGCGGTCTTTTGCGTACCTCTGCGGAGATATGCCCCACACTCTGATAAAAGCTCGTGCAAAAGCCTCGGGCGATCGGTAGCCGTGATCAAGAGCGGTATCCAGTACCGAACGACCGCTTTTCAAAGCTCGGGCGGCAAGGGTCATTCTCCGCCTTGTTACATAGTCGCCTATGCTTATGTGAAAAACGTATCTGAACAGCTTTTGCAGCCCCGAAAGCGAACACATTGCCGCCGCCGCACAATCTTGCTGCGAAAAATCACCGCTGAGATGTTCTTCCGTGTACTCCAATGCCCTGCGCAGAGTTTCCAGCTTAAAATTATCCATTCAGGCATTCTCCTTTCAAGTGTGGGAAATTTATCAGGCTTTTCTATCTAACGTTCCGGAACAATTAAAGTATAACATAACAAATTATAAAAATCCTGATAATTTGAGTAAAAATGTAACGTCGTCTGAATATATATTGCGCTTACGCGCACGTATAATCGAGGGGGAAACCATAGGGATTATAGGGGGTAAATCTGTCAGGAAGGGCGCGCAAGCTCCATAGCGAACGTAAACGTTCGCCACAAGTTTCTTGCGAAACTTGCCCCCTTCTTATCTGAAATTTCCCCTCGAGCTCCTCATTCCTTATCCACACCCTCGACCACGCGCTGAGCCTTGGTGAACATTCGAGACCTCTTCACTCGGAACTTTGTACCTTTGCGAAGGAGGCTAAATAGCGAAATACGCATAGGCTTTGTTTGTAAGGAAAAAGAGGTCAGTAGTGCGGGAATATGAATTGCAACGTACCGCGAAAAAATTTACTTTTCATATCAACCATACCTACATATCACTCTCCAACCACCGTTCCCCCCCTTACGTTGCTGGAGGAATATTCTGCCAGCACTTTTTCTTTTTGGGAGGTGTGTGGGAGGGGATATATTATAATCTTAAAAAAGCTTATAATTCGCAGTATAGACAAGCTCCAATCTCTTGCCTCTAATAGCGCAGCAATGACAGTTTCGCGCAAACGTCAGAAAATCATTTCTAACCGCTAACTTCTATCTTCTAATAGTGCAAGACCGCACCGCCACGCCTTTCCACGTTTCGTTCACACACACCTCACAAACTAATAATCTACTCGCCCCTCAATTTAGCTGGAAGAATATTCTGCCAGCAACTTTTCTTTTTGGGAGGTGTGTGGGAGGGGATATATTATAATCTTAAAATTCGCAGTATAGACAAGCTCCAACTTCTTGCTTCTTAATTCTTGCCTCTAATAGAGAACGGCTTCGCGCAAACGTCAGAAAATCATTTCTAACCTCTAACCTCTAACATCTAACTTCTATCTTCTAATAGAGCAAGACTGCACCGCACAATCACGCCTCACCCCACTACATCACCACACCACAACGCAGCTGCGTGGCACACCTCCAAAAGACTGGAAGAATATTCTGCTAGCTGCCTCTCCAAATGGGCGGTTTGTGTGAGGGTGGATTTTATTGTATATAATTGTTGGAATATGTAAATGTGAAGCGGTGAACGGCTCCGCAGGCTTGCTGCGACAGCAGCAAAAATAATTCTTGCCTCTTGCTTCTTAACCTCTTGCCTCAGCCATTAGAAGCAAGAAAACAAGAAGCAAGAAACAAGAAATTTCTTTTGCAGTTTTGCGCAAACTTTTCAAAATATTCTTCTTGCCTCTTGCTTCTTAACCTCTTGCCTCTGATAGGCAAAACCGTTTCTACATCTAAGTATATGAAAACCCTTCTCCTATTCATCAAACAGCGGCGTGGAGAAGTACCTCTCCGCGGTGTCGGGCAGTATCGTCACCACCGTTTTGCCTGTGCCCAGCTTTTCAGCCATTTTAAGCGCAGCCGCAACGTTCGTGCCGCTCGAGATTCCGCACATTATGCCCTCTTTCCGCGCCAGGTCGCGCGCCGTCTGTATCGCTTCCTCGTCCGAAACTATGTAAATATCGTCGTATATCTCCCTGTTAAGAATGTCGGGAATTATCCCGTCGCCAATGCCCATTTGCAGGTGCGTGCCAATGTTTCCGCCTGCTAAGATCGCCGCATTTTCGGGCTCTACTGCCCATATCATCAGATCAGGGTACTGCGAGCGCAAAGTCTCACCAATGCCGGTTATCGTGCCGCCCGTGCCAATGCCTGAGCAAAAACCGTCTATCTTTCCTGCCGTCTGCTCCAGTATCTCCAAAGCAGTGTGGTATTTGTGCGCATAAATGTTGTTTATGTTGTTGAACTGCTGCGGCACAAATACGCGTTCGTCCTCCTGCGCCATTTTCATAGCCAGATCAACGCAGCCCCTTATGCATTTGCCAATGTCGCCGTCGTCGTGCACCAGCATCACCTCAGCACCGTAGTGGCGCACCAGCTTGCGGCGCTCCTCGCTTACCGAGTCAGGCATAATAATTATCGTCTTGTAGCCCCTCACCGCGCCCACCAGCGCAAGCCCTATGCCCTGATTGCCGCTCGTCGGCTCAACAATTATCGTGTCTTTTGTAATTTTGCCCTCCTGCTCGGCTTTCAGTATCATGTTAAGCGCCGTGCGCGTCTTTATCGAGCCGCCAACATTCAGCCCCTCAAACTTCACCAGAACATCCGCGCTGCCGGGGCGAACCATTTTATTCAGGCGTATCATCGGCGTGTGACCGACCGCCTCTAAAACATTGTTAAAGATCATGCTATCTTTCCTCTCGGTGTTATGTATTGATTATAACATATTTTTTCCTCAATTGCAATACGCGCCCGGGTGTAATATTTTTATGTACTGTGTGCGGCTAAAGACCGTTTTTTCACCCTGTCGCGATAATTTACAGCGATTTTTGTGCAATCTCTACAAAATATTATATAAAAAATTATGACATTTACTGTTGTAATGCGGTCAAAATTGTGATATAATGATTTAAATATCTATAACCGAAAGAGAGAAGTGCGCCCAAGGCGTGCGAAAAAGATAGCTTATTTTGTTTGTTTTGTGTATGTGTATCGGATTTTTGACCGACACAAGCAATAATGAAAGGGACTGAAAATATGAAGAAAAAACTAAGCACACGTCTGCTCAGCGGCGTATCTGCCCTTCTTCTGGCAACAGCAGTTTTGCTGCCGTCATCGACATCTGCCGATGCTGCAAGCGAAACGCTTAAGACCATTGACGGCAAAACAACTACGGATAAAACCGTATTGCTTGTAGGTGAAAAGTCGCCTGATAAGGGCGATAAATTTGCTGACACTGTAAAAAATCTTGAAGATAAATATCTTCTCGGTGTAGCATCTGAGTTCAGCGTTTTTCTTAAAAATGACTTCACTGTAAAGGAAAGCGATACCGAGGGACGTGCCGCAATAGGCGGAAACCTTGTAGACAATACGGGTTGGGATTACGAAATAGGAAAAGGCGAAGCCGACACACAAACTCCTATAGACTATCTTCTCGACAATTCCAATTATGCAAACATTGTCATAGGCGGCTCTATGAATAATCAGATCTCCGATAAATATTACGGTGATAGTTCCCAACAGTCAAAAAAGAAACTTGTTCTTCAGGCAGGCGGTTCGTATGATAAAGATCTCATACCTGAAGCTGCTGGTGATCTTATTGACCGCACTCAGACCTATCTTGCAAATAAAAATGAACTTGTAGATTTTGGCAGAACATTTACTCTTATTGAAGAAAGAAGTAAATTGCTTGCCGAAAAGTCTGCCGATGGTAAGGTAGAATTTAACGAAAGCGGCGACACTGTAACATTTACTTATACAGGTACTGCTAAAACAGCCGAGTGTGTTTATTTTGACCTTACCGATAAACAGCTTGAAGCATACAAAAAAGCTATAAATGTAGAATTTGTAAATATACCTAAGCTTCCGACACCGAGAACTATAATAACTACGACCCCTGTTTCCACAAGTACATGGGATTATGCTTACATAGTTGTAAATATCAAAGGCGAAGGAAGTAAAGACACTAAGAACGAAAATGCCGTTATAATGGCAGATGTAAATAACAACAACGGCGAAAAGTTCACAAAGATAAACGGGACTTATGTTTCAAGAGATCCTGCTAATAATGATGAAAAGCCCAAGAATAATAAGCCCGGTACTGACAGTATAATTTATAATCTTCCGGATGCCACAAAGGTAGTCCTTGTAAACAACTTCCAAGGCTCTATCTTAGCGCCGAAAGCCCACGTTACAGACTATGCGTATGAATATAAAGATCAGGGTACAGATCCTCGCGGACACCTCTCCGGTGCTCTTATTGCAGACAGCTTCAGCGGCTCAACTCAGTTTACGTTCCGCACCTGCCGTCTGCCGTTCTCAATACTTTCAAAAGATCTCTACTTCAATAAGCAATGGATAAACTGCGATTCATCTACCGAATTTCCCTCGGAAAAAGTATTCAAACAACATCTCACTGTTCAAAAAACGGTCGGCGGTGTAACATCGTCTCTTGTCGAAGACATAGATTATACTGTTGAACTCAGCAATACGACCAGCACTACTTGGAGCGCTACCGTACATATCAAGAGTTATGACCCCAGTGCAATATATAAGGTAAACGAATCAAAGCTTGATAATTTTGAAATAGTTGAAGATTCGGTTTACCTTGCAGCTTCCGCAGAAGGTGCTGAAGCTCTTATAAATAGCTATGAGAAGAAAACAACTTCACCCGAGGTTTCAAGCGTAAGCAGCAAACCCGAAGTTTCAAGCGTTAGCAGCGAACCCGAGGTTTCAAGCGTAAGCAGTGAACCCGAAGTTTCAAGCGTAAGCAGTGAACCCGAGGTTTCAAGCGTAAGCAGTGAACCCGAAGTTTCAAGCGTAAGCAGCGAACCCGAAGTTTCAAGCGTTAGCAGCGAACCCGAAGTTTCAACACCGAGCAAAGAACCCGAAGTTACAACTCCGACCAGTAACGTAACCACCGATGTTGATAACGATGGCGATGACAACAACAAAACCACCACAACCGCAAATCCGAGCGGCGTTGGCGACGGCGGCGATAACAACGACAAGGAAACAGGCACAGGCAGCGACGGCGACAACAACAACCCGATGACGGGCATAAAACTCAGCGCACTGATGCTCTCGGCTGTTTCACTTGCAGCAGCAGTTGCAGCTTCTAAAAAGAAGAAGTAAGCTGTAAAACAAAATAACTAAAGATGTTCTCCTTTGTGGGGAACATTTTTTTGCGTGGTTGCAAAAAATTTTGAATTGTGCTATACTTATATTATATTCGCAGAAAAGAGGCACCCAGAATGACACAGTATGAAAAAATGACGCAAACGCCGATCCCTCGGCTCATACTGACATTGTCAGTACCAACAATAATCTCAATGCTCGTCACAAATATATATAACCTCGTCGATACCGCGTTTGTCGGCAAGCTCGGCACAAGCGCAAGCGGCGCAGTCGGCGTCGTGTTCGGCTTTATGGCGATAATCCAGGCTTTCGGCTTTATGTTCGGTCAGGGCAGCGGCAGCATAATCTCTCGCGCCCTCGGCAACCGCGATGTCGAAAAAGGCTCGGTGCACGCATCTTTGGGCTTTGCATCTTCGTTTGCCTGCGGTCTGCTTATCACAATTGTGGGCTTTGCCTTTCTTGAAGATATCGTCTACCTCCTCGGCAGTACCAAAACTATCGCCCCCTATGCCAAAACCTATATAACTTATATACTCATCGCCGCCCCGTTCATGTCCTCCAGCCTTACGCTGAATAATATCCTCCGTTACGAGGGCAGGGCAGCGCTCGGTATGGTAGGGCTGATGACAGGCGCAGTCCTCAATATGATAGGCGACCCCATTTTCATGTTCGTGCTCGATATGGGCATAGCAGGCGCAGGGCTTTCAACCGCCCTTAGCCAGCTCGTCAGCTGGGGTATTCTCGTCGCAATGTTCCTTACCGGCAAAACCGACACCAAGCTTTCTCTTGCCAATATCAGAAAAGGCAGCTTTCTGCTTGTGGCCAATATCATGGCTACGGGCTTTCCCAGCCTTCTGCGGCAGGGTCTGAACAGTATAACCACCGTAATGCTCAACTCACAGTGTAAAGTCTATGGCGATGCCGCAGTCGCAGCTATGAGTATCGTCACAAGAATAGTGTTCTTCGCGTTCTCTGTCGCCCTCGGTATAGGTCAGGGCTTCCAGCCTGTCTCCGGCTTCAATTACGGTGCCGCCAAGTATGATAGGCTCCGCAAGGCATTTCGGTTTACGGTTTTAGTTTCAGAATGTATAATAGTAGTCGGCTGTGCTGTGCTTTTCGTATTTTCGGGCAGCCTTATCGGTATCTTCCGCGATGACAGCGAAGTTATCCGCATCGGCGTCAGAGCCCTTCGCCTGCAAGCATTGGCAAATATGGTCTTGCCGCCGTGTATGGCAGTCGAAATGCTCTACCAAAGCACGGGTAAACGCCTCGGCGCTTCAATACTTTCGTCACTCCGAAGCGGCCTGTTTTTTATACCTGCCTTACTTATTCTTGCTGATCTGCGCGGCCTTTCTGGTATTCAGGAAGCCCAGCCGGTGTCGCTCCTTCTGGCACTTCCCGTGACTATCCCGTTCGGCGTGGTGTTCTTTAGTAAGCTCCCCCACGGCGATGAAGAAGATAAAAATGCAGAAACCGCAGATACGTGAAAAAATCATTGACAAATGAATTTTACGGTAGTATAATGTTTTTGTAAAGTATGACTGAGAGGAAGTTG
>CANRPG010000027.1 GCA_947632425.1 uncultured Clostridia bacterium
CACTCCCTACCCTAAGGTTTTCCCCTCGAGCTCCTCATTCCTTACCCACACCTACGACCACGCGCTGAGCCTTGGTGAAATGTCGCGACCTCTTCGCACGGAACTTCGTAGCTTTGTGGAGGAGGCTAAAGAGAGAAATACGCATCGGTTTTGTTTACAAGGCAAAAGAGGTCAGTAGTGCGGGAAATTGATTTGCAACGTACTGCATATAAATTTCATGACAGTTGATTTACAGCTTTTGTAGAAATGGCGTGAAAGTCCACGCTATTGAGATTAAACGCACTGTGCAAAAGAATTACGGTTTTGTTTTCTGAAAGGCTTCAGACTTTCAGAAAGCAAAATCGCCGCCCCACTTTCGGCGGCGAAGTAATTCTTTCAGGGTGGCTTGGAGGCTTAAGCCGACAAGACACTGCGTAAGCGCAAATATTATACGCAAAAGAAAAGGCAGCGTGCGTACACTGCCTTACCAATTTCTTGCCTCTTGCTTCTAACTCTGAACCGAAGAAAAAACGGCTTCGCTCAAAATGAGCAAAACCGCTTCTTACTTCTAACATCTAACTTCTTACCTCTGATAGAGCAAAACCGTTTCTTACTTCTAACCTTTGCCGGTCAGCTTTGCAAGAAGTCGCTTGAAAAATCCCTGCTTTTTGGTGGGCTGCGCTGCCTTTTCGGTGCGGTATTTTTCCGCCCTCTCGTAGCTCTCGTTTATGAAAAACTCCTGCGCGTTAAGTGCCGGCTTGCCGCCGACGGGCACCTTTATATATTTGCCGTCGCTGTTTTGCTCGCGCGCTTTTACGTTGTCGCCCAGCTGTATCAGAAAATAGTCAACTATACGCCGCTTGCAGTCGGGGTCGAGCACGGGGCAGGCGACCTCAAACCGCCGCACGGTGTTTCTCGTCATAAAGTCTGCCGACGATATAAACACCTTTTCAAAGTCTTTGCCGAAGATGTATATCCTCGAGTGCTCGAGAAACCGCCCTACTATCGAGATTATTCTTATGTTGTTGGTAACGTTGGGCACACCTGCAACAAGGCAGCTTATGCCGCGCACGATAAGCTCTACCTTAACGCCTGCCTGCGAGCACTGTATCAGCTTGTCAATAAGCACTTTGTCGGTCAGCGAGTTTATTTTTGCGCCAACGTACCCCTCGCCGCCCGAGCGCGCTATGTTTATCTGCTCGTCCATCATCTCGCACAGGCGGTTTTGCATAAGCTTGGGCGCTACCAGCAGATGTGCCGCGTTTTCAACAAATTCACCGACCGAAAGCGCGTTGAACACCGATGCCGCCTCCTGCGCTATTTCGGCGTTTGCTGTCATAAGGCAGAAGTCTGTGTAAAGCGCGGCGGTCTTTTCGTTATAATTGCCCGTGCCGACCTGCGTAATATACTTTACCTCGCTGCCGACCTTTCGCGTTATCAGCAGCAGCTTTGAATGTACTTTCAGATTCTCAGGCCCGTATAGTATGCTGCACCCTGCTTCTTCCAGCCGCTTAGACCAGCCTATGTTGTTTTCCTCGTCAAAACGCGCGCGCAGCTCTACAAGTGTAGTCACCTGCTTGCCGTTCTCGGCGGCTTTTATAAGAGCCTCTATTACCTTGCTGTCCCTTGCCACGCGGTACAAAGTTATTTTTATAGACATAACGCTGTCGTCCGCGGCGGCTTCATCAAGCAGCCTGATGAACGGTTTTATGCTCTCATACGGGTAGGATAGCAGTATATCTTTTTTCTCTATCTGAGAGATCATCGACTGCGAAGGGTCAACGCCGTAAGGCTCCTGCGGCACACGTTTGGGGAAGAACAGCTCGGTGCGGTGCGAAAGCTTGCCGCTTATCTCGCCTGTGTATGACATATCCAGCGGCGATTTTACCACAAACACCTGCTTTTTCGATATTTCAAGCCTTGCGGTAAGCTCGCCCAGCGTGAGGTCTGAAAGCTCTCTTGAAAGCTCCAGCCTTACCGGGCAAAGGCGCTTTCTTTTCTTTATAAGCTCCTGCATGTGCGAGCGGAAGTCAAGCTCGTATTCATAGCCTGCCTCTTCGGTATTTATATCTGCGCTGCGCGTTATTCGCATAAGAGATTTTTCTTCTATCTTGTAGCCCGAAAATATCTGCGAAATAAAGTGCAGAAGTATCTCGTCAATAGTCATGTAGCGTATTTTGCCGTTTTTTTCGGAAGTGGGTATAAACAACAGTCTGGCATTTCCCACGCCCGATTTTACAACACCCAGTTTTACGTTGTTTTTAGATGACAGCTTCGCCACTGCATAAACTTCTCTGTTATTTAAAAACGGGAACGGGTGGCGGCGGTCTATCACCAGCGGCGACAAAAACGGCAGCATTTCGTATCTGAAATACGCCTCTACAAAGTCAGCCTCTTTCTTGCCAAGGTCTTTGAAAGAGCACCTTTTTACGCCAAGGTCAGCAAGATCGTCATCTATTTTAGAGATGGTCTTGCCAAGGTCGCCATACATTGCAGATGTTCTTTTGTATATGGCAGAAAGCTGCTCGGACGGGCGCATTCTCGTCTTGCCGTCGCGGTCGTTGTCGTTGACAAGCATGGCATCATGAAGCGAACCCACGCGAACCATGTAAAATTCGTCAAGGTTGCTGGCAAATATAGAAGCAAACTGCAAACGCTCCAGAAGCGGCACGCTGGTATCCTGCGCCTCTTCAAGAACACGGCAGTTGAATTTCAGCCACGAAAGCTCTCTGTTGTCGTAAACCTTTTTGCCCATGTTTTTTCTCCTTGTTTTATACTATTATAATATTACAGTTTCAGCTTTGCTATGAACGGAAGATTCCTGTAACGCTCGTTGTGATCCAGCCCATAGCCCACCACAAAATGATCTTCTATCTCAAAGCCCACGTAATCAGCTTTTATGTCGGCTTTGCGGCGTGAGGGCTTATCAAGGAAAGCGCATATTTTCATGCTTGCAGGTTCTTTTGCCAAAAAGTATTCCGACAGCTTTTTCAGCGTAAGCCCCGTGTCAATAATGTCCTCGGCGATGATAACGTGCCGCCCCTTTATGTCGGGAATATCTTCAAAACTTATGTCAACGCTGCCGGTGGTGTGGTCGCCTGCGTAAGACTTAGCCTTTACAAAGCCCAGTTCACACGGCACGTTGATACTGCGCACTAGATCGGAAGCGAATATCACCGCGCCTTTTAGCGTGCATATAAGTAAAATTTCTTTGCCTGCGTATTCTGAAGAAAGCTGCTCGCCAAGCTGTTCAACGCGCTTTTCTATTTCTTCTTTAGTAATAAGAACAGTATATTTATCAGCAGCCATGACCCCTGCCGCCTTTCATATTATATAATCTATAATACTATTATAACATAGAATACGACAAATTACAAGCCGTAGGCGGTTGACAACCGGACAAGAATAGAGTATAATATAACACGGTGATTTTTTATTATGCATATAAGTATTTACGGCATTACCGACAAGGGTGCTGTGCTTAATATAAATGAGGACAGGATCCTGATAGACGGCAAAGTTTATGACGGCGGCGAGGTAGAAGCGCTTGTTACAGAGCCTATGATCGCAGCGGTGTGCGATGGCGTCGGCGGCGAAAACTGCGGCGAAGTTGCGGCGCAGATGTGCCTTGACGAGCTTGCTAAAGTAAAGTATAATTCTCTTACAGACCTGAAAAGCGTTGTTATGGGTATTCACAAAAAGCTGCTCGATGAAGCGCAGAAAAGTGAGCAGTACAAAAATATGCAGACTACTCTGTGCCTTTTCGCACTGGATGAAAAATGCAACAGCTGCTGTGTAAGCGTTGGCGACAGCAGGCTTTACAGATACGCAGGGGGCGTGGCAACGCAGCTTTCTACCGACCACACGCTGGTGCGGTATCTTTACGACATGGGCGAGATAAGCGCCGAGGAGATGAAAACTTCTCCCGACAGAAACGTTATTATATCGTCTGTTGGGGGCGACAGCAGTATACCACGGCTGGATGTTTTCTCGATAGGCGAAAGGTTCGGCACGCTGCCCGACGATACTATTATAATTTGCAGCGACGGCATAACAGACCACGTTGGCAGAACGGAAATAGAGGTCTGCATGGGGCTGGATGTGCCGTTTGAGGACAAAATAGATGCAATTTACCGGCTGGCGCTATCGCGCGGCAGTTGTGATAATCTTTCAGTAATAGGAATAGCAGGTGAATGTTAATGTACAAAGAAATACACACAGAAACAAACGTTGAAAAGGCTCTGGCATTTGCAGAAAAATACAGCATATGCAACGCCCACTGCCACATATACCCCGTGAAGATAGCCGACAAAGCGGTGGTGAACATAGGCAAGTTCTACGACATTTATATGGACTGCGAAATGGGCACTTCCGAGTCGCTGATAGCTGACGGCAAGCCTTTCGGGGTGGAAAAATACCTTGTGTGCTCTGCCGCCACCGACCCCTCGCAGGTGGAGAGCATTAACGATTTTATCATTGCCGAATGTGGCAAGCACCCCGAGTTTATAGGCTTTGGCACGCTGCACCCCGGGTATGAGGGCAGTTTTGAAAAAGAGATACAAAGATGTATGGACGGCGGTCTGAAAGGCATAAAGCTGCACCCCGATTTTCAGCTTTTCAACATTGACGACGAAAACGCGCTGCCTATGTATCAGGCGGCTGAGGGCAAACTGCCTATACTTTTCCATATGGGCGATGACAGATACGACTACTCTGCGCCCGAAAGACTGCTGAGAGTCATGAAGATGTACCCTGATCTCCACGCGTTTGCAGCGCACCTTGGCGGCTATCAGGTGTGGGACAGGGCATCGCAAACTCTTGCAGGGGTCGATAACGTGTGGTACGACTGCTCGTCCTCGCTGGCGTTTATGACACCGCAGCAGGCTGTCAAATACATACGCACGCTTGGCGTTGACAGGGTCATGTTCGGAACGGATTTTCCTATGTGGAACCACGCAGGCGAGCTCAACCGCTTTGAGGCACTTGACCTTACCGAGGAAGAGCGGCAGAAGATACTCAGCGGCAATTTCAAGAAGTATTTTGGTATTTAGTATATAGATATACTATTATAAATGTAATAGCGAGGTGTAGACTATGGATATGTATGACAGGCTTTTGCGCTGTAAAGAGCAGATACGCAAAATAACTGACTTTGAGCCGCAGATGGCGCTTGTTCTGGGCTCTGGGCTGGGCGGCTTTGCTGACAGTATCGAGGTCGAGTGCTGCGTGCCATATAGAGAGATAGAGGGCTTCCCCGTATCTACCGTGAAAGGGCACAAGGGGCAGTTTATCTTTGGCAGGCTGGGGGCAGTTAAAATAGTATGTATGCAGGGCAGAGTGCATTGTTACGAGGGTTACACCGCGCAGGAAACAGTAATGCCGATAAGGCTTATGAAAATGCTCGGCGCGCAGAAGATAATGCTTACCAACGCTGCCGGCGGCATAAACGCAGGCTTCAAGGCAGGGGATCTGATGATGCTCACAGATCACATATCGCTGTTTGCGCCCAACCCTTTGATAGGGGAGAACATAGAGCAGCTTGGTGTGAGATTCCCCGACATGAGCAGTATATATAATAAGCAGCTGCAAAACATCATAAAAACCGCGGCAGCTAAGAATAATATCGATATAAAAGAGGGCGTGTATGTTCAGCTGACGGGCCCCAGCTATGAATCGCCGGCGGAGATAAGAATGCTTGGCAAGCTGGGCGCAGATGCGGTGGGTATGTCAACGGTGTGCGAGGCGATAGCTGCCAACCACGCAGGTATGCAGGTGTGCGCGGTCTCGTGCATTTCAAACCTTGCGGCAGGAATAGCCAAACAGCCGCTTACCCATGCAGAAGTTCAGCAGACAGCCGACGCGGTGGCAAAGACATTTGAAGCCCTTGTAAAGACCGCTATTGCGGATATGTTCTAACGGAGAGATAATATGAAAATACGCCTTTATAACGCTAAAATACTTACTATGGAGAATACGGATATAACCGAGGGCGAAGTGTGGACTGACGGCGACAAGATAGCATACGTTGGCAAAAAACGCTGTGATTTGCCGCATTTTGACAGGGAGATAGACATTCGGCAAGACCTGCTTATGCCTTCGTTCAAGAACTGTCATACACATTCGGCGATGACGTTTCTGCGCTCGTATGCCGATGACCTGCCGCTGCAAGACTGGCTGTTCAAGAAGGTGTTTCCGCAGGAGGCTAAGCTTAACGGCGAGCGAGTGGCAGCGTTTGCAAAAGTCGCGCTGCTGGAGTATCTGACGAGCGGCGTTACCGCATGCTTTGATATGTATTTTTACCCCGAGTATTTCGCGAAAGTGTGTACCGACTTCGGCTTTCGCGGCGTGCTGTGCGGAGCGGTCACGCAGGGAGATGACCTCGCGCTTTTGGAGGATAGGTATGTAAAGCTGAATTCTTTCAGTAAAATGGTAACATATAAGCTGGGTATGCACTCAGAGTATCTGTGCCCGATAGATATGATCCGCGGCGTGAGCGAGCTTGCGCACAAGTATAAAGCCCCAGTTTTTATGCACAATTCCGAGACGGAAAAGGAAGTAAACGAGTGCCGTGAGAGATATTCCCTCTCGCCGACACAGCTTTTTGACAGAGAGGGCGTGTTCGACTACGGCGGCGGCGGCTTTCACTGCGTGTGGTTCGATGACGAGGATATGCGCATTTTCCGCGACCGCGGCTTGTGGGCGGTGACTAACCCTGCCTCGAACCTCAAACTTGCAAGCGGTATCGCGCCTTTGCAGAAAATGCTCGAGCGCGGCGTGGGTATCTCGATAGGCACTGACGGCGCGGCAAGCAATAACTGCCTTGATATGTTCAGAGAGATGTATCTCGCGGCGGCTTTGCAGAAAGTGAAAACGGGCGATGCCTCTGCCTGCGCGGCTGACGAAGTGCTGAAAATGGCTACAGTCAACGGCGCGAAAACGCTGGGTCTTGACAATTGCGACACCCTCACAGTGGGCAAACAGGCGGATATAATACGCATTGATATGCACCAGCCGAATATGCAGCCGCAGCACGATGTAGTGAAGAATATTGTCTACAGCGGCAGTAAGCAGAATGTTAAGATGACCATGTGCGCAGGCAAAATACTCTACGAGAATGGCGATTTTTCTGTAGGGGAGAGCGCGGAGGATATTTATGCCGCGGCGGAAAGCGAAACTCGCGCGCTTTTAGCAGAGTGATATTGCGCGAAATTACGGAAAATGACAAATATCGCCAATAAATTGTGGTTTTTGTGTGTTTATGTTTACGCAAGATAACAAATTCAAAAATTACAATTTGGTTACAATTGTGATAGAATGGTGTGCAACATAACCAAAAACAGGGGTCAAAGTTTGTAGGAATACACATAATTGATTACAGAAATAAAAAAACTCGTTAAAAAACTTGAATTTGAAGCGAGAATATTGTATATTTTTAATACAGGCAGAAATGCCATGTGAAAATGAACCCTCAGACCATTACGGTCTTATAAGCCGACGGTGAAAACTTCAGAGGGGGAAGCCGTCGTATAAATTTGGCATTAATGAATCCTATACTAATGCACAAAATTTAAGGAGGAAGATTTCAATGAACAAACTTAAGAGAGTTCTTTGCGGAACACTCGCGCTTGCTCTGGCTGCTTCTATGATGACAGCTTGCGGCAAAGATGACAGCTCTGCCGGTGGCTCGAACAGCGGCGCAACCGGCGGCGGAAAAGACGAATCCGGCAAGACTGTAGTAAAGGTTTATACTTTTACCGATGAAACACAGGGCATGCTGGACGGCTTCCTGGAGGACAACCCGGAATTCGCTGAGAAGTACACCTTCGACATAACCCTCGAAGCTACAGCTTCTGACTACATTCAGAAGACTCTGTCTGCACTTTCCAGCGAGACAGACGCTCCCGACCTGTTCCTTGCTGATGCTGACTATGCAAAGAGATTTGCAGCTAATGAAGGTACTGCTTCTATCGCAGACCTCGGCATCACCATCGACGAGTCACAGTACTATCCTTATGTACTCGACTTCACAACTATCAAGGGTCAGAGAATGGCTCTTTCGCACCAGGCTGCTCCCGGCGTAGTTCTCTACAGAAGAGACTATGCTGAAGAAGTTCTTGGCAGCGGCGATCCTGCTGAAGTTCAGAAGCACATGGATACATGGGATCACTTTGTTGAGACCGCAGAGGCAATGAAAGAAAAAGGCTATTTCATGGTAGCAGGTATCGACGAACTCAAGAGATGCTTCATGAACAACAGAACAAGCGCTTGGGTAAACGAAGATACAATGGAATATCAGCTCGACAAGGATACTGTTTCACAGTTCTTTGAAGTAACCAAGAAGCTCGCTGACGAGAAGTGCACTCAGGACGTAAGCCCTGTTCAGTGGAAAGCTAACTGGTACAAGGGCATGAAGGACGGAGTATTCTGCTTCTTCGGCTGCTCATGGTATCTGCACTACACCATCAAGCCCAACTGTCTTGCTGAAGTTACTACCGGTAAGGTAGACCCTGAGACCGGTGCTCAGGAAGCTAAAGAAGAGGACTACAAGGAAGGCAATGGTTCATTCGGTAAATGGGGCATAATTGCCGGACCTGCCGGCTATTTCTGGGGCGGCACATGGTGGTACGGCTCCAAGAAGTGCCTGAACGATGGTACTAAGGATGCTGTTAAGCAGGTTATCGAATACTTCTGCGTAAACGATGACTCTATGCTCAAGGTAATGCAGGAGAAGGGTGACTTCACTTCTAAGCCCGCTGTAAACGAGAAGCTCGTTGCTGACGAGAAAAGCTCTACTTACAAGTTCCTGGCTGGTCAGGACTGGTACACCATCTTCCGTGAGGCTGCTCCGAAGATCAACACCAAGACCACCTGCCTGTACGATGACGACTTCAACACTGCTGTTGATAACGCTCTTAACGAGTACGTTCTGAACGGCAAGTCCCTTGACGACGCTATCGCCGGCATAGCTACCGAAGTTAAGTCTAACCTGAAGGACGTTAAGTTCCCCGAATAATACTTAGCTCGGAAATTTAACTGAATTACAGTTGAATAATTGCTGAAACCTAGATGGGTGGGTCAATTCCCACCCATCTTTGTTTTGATATTGAAAGTAGGAGTGTGAAATATGGCATCATCATTCAGGACCAGAGCTAAACTTGAAAAAAATTACTTTGGTTATATTTTTATCGCACCGTTCTTTATTACCTATTTCATTTTCCAGTTAGTTCCGCTTATTGATACATTCCGCTTTGCGATGACAGATGCGGTGGCATGGTATCTTTCTCCCAATCAGGAAACTTCCTTCATGGGATTGAAAAACTTCAAAGATGTACTCACTGACACGAACTTCCGTCAGGCTTTCGGCAACACTCCGCTCATGTGGATAATGGGCTTCATTCCGCAGATAGCTCTCGCGCTGCTGCTGGCAAGCTGGTTTACCAATGAGAAGATAAGAGTTAAAGGTCAGGGCTTCTTTAAGGTAATATTCTATATGCCTAACATCATGACGGCTACCACAATAGGTATGCTGTTCTTCACATTCATCAACAGAAACGGTTTTATCCATAACTTCTGCGTTTCTATAGGTTACATAGAAGATGCTCGCTATCCTATCACCAGCCCTACATTCGGAAGAAGCGTTATCGCTTTCATAAACTTCTGGATGTGGTACGGTCAGACTATGATAGTTCTTATCGCAGGTATTATGGGTATCAATCCTTCATTCTTCGAGGCGGCTTCGATAGACGGCGCATCGGGCTGGCAGACTTTCTGGAGGATAACTATGCCCCTTGTCAGACCTATAATGACATATTCGCTCGTTACATCTCTGATAGGCGGTTTCCAGATGTTCGACGTACCTAACATGTTCGCTACCGGCAACAACAACGCTGCATTCAGCAAGCAGGTAACAACAATAGTTATGTACATAAAGAAGGTCGCTTATACCGGTTCAATGTCGGTTTCAAGCGCGTGTGCAGCGTCAATATTCCTGTTCTTGGTAACGGGTCTTTGCTCGCTCGTACTGTTCTGGCTGATGTCAGACCGCGCAGAAGCTAAGGCTATCAGAATGGAAAAGAAGCGTGCTAAAGAAGCAGCACTTCTGGAAGGGGGCGATCTTTAATGGCTAACTACGGTCAAGCAGGTGAAAGCATGAAAGGCGGATACCACGCCCGTATTATCGCCACTAAGATCATCGTTTATATAGTATGTATCGCACTTACTATTATAGCGATACTCCCGTTCGTGATCATGGTATTCAGCGCTACAAAGTCAAGATTTGAGATAAACAGCTCTTACCTTGACTGGGCTCCGAAGATCACCAACACTCTTGTAGTCTCACTGCTGCCTTCGGGTCACTTTATTGAGAATGCAAAGTACCTTTTGTTCAGCAAAGCATTGTCCTTGCCTTTTGGCAGAGGCTTTATAAACTCCGCTATCATAGCTATCGGCGCTACTGCACTTTCGGTGTACTTCTCGGCGCTCACAGCTTATGGCTTCGCGGTATACAGATTCAAACTCAACAAGCCCTTGTATGCTTTCATTATGGCGATACAGATGGTTCCTACTCAGGTAACCGTTATCTCATTCGTTGAAATGATGTACAAGTGGCACTTGACAAACAACTTCTTACCGTTTATACTCCCCGCAATAGCCGCACCCAGTACCGTATTCTTCCTCAGACAGTATATGTCTTCGGCATTGTCTGTCGAAATGGTTGAAGCAGGTCGTATCGACGGCGCAGGCGAGTTCGGTATATTCAACAGACTTGTTCTTCCTATACTGAAGCCCGGTATGGCTACCATGGCTATCTTCGCAATGGTTACCAACTGGAACAGCTACTTGATCCCGTCTTTGTTGCTCGACAAACTGGATATGTCTACGGTTCCTATGCTCGTAGCAAAACTCAGCGGTAACAAATACTCAACGGAATACGGAGCTATCTACTTCGGTCTTACGCTCACAGCAGCACCGCTTATCATATTCTATCTGTTGCTTTCTAAGTACATCATAGCAGGCGTTGCTCTCGGCGGCGTAAAGGAATAATTTCTGTAAAACCAAAGAGCCTCTCGATTTTCGGGAGGCTTTTTTATGCCCAAAAGTCTTGACATACTGCCACAAAGTGGTTATAATGATATTGTGCAGTAAATTGAAAGGATAATGAAAGTGCAGAATAAAGACAACGAAACTTTAGAAGAAATGATAGCCCGTACCATGCGCGAAAACGGCGTTACCCACGATGATGGGGCTGCCGACCGTTCGCAGTTTCACATAGATGACAGGGTGATATATACGCAGCAGCAGGCTGAAAATGCCTACCGCGATGCCGAAGAACGGCAGCATACACCTCAGCCGCCTCAACAAAGGCAGCAGAGGCAGCAGCCGTCACATAAAAGCAGTCAAAGCAGTAAAAGCAAAAGTTCATCTTCAAAAAGCAGTAAAAGCCATAGTACACATAAAAAGAAAAAGCCGCCGCAGAAAAACAGGGCGGCAAGCAGGGCTCCTGCCCGGACACAGAAAGGAAAACAACGAATGGAATATTACGAGGACGATGAGCTGCTAGAGGAAGAAGAGACGCAGCCGCGCAAAAAACACCACCCGATACGCACGATCATTTGCCTGCTTTTGGTGGTGGTGATAGTGGCGGTCGGCGCGTATTCGGCGATAGCATGGCACTACATAGGCATGGTAGAAACGGTAGAAACAGGCACGCGGTATGATGTCGGCGTTGTGCCGCTTGAGAGCAAAAATGTGCGAAATATCTTACTTATCGGCACTGATACCCGAAGCGTTACAGACAGCGGCAGGGCTGACACGGTCATTCTGATGTCTATAAACTACAAGGCGCGCACCGTTACGCTCACGTCGTTCATGCGCGATTCGTATGTCAACATACCGAACAACGGCTGGAGCAAGCTGAATGCTTCATACCGCTGGGGCGGCGCGGAGCTGCTTATGGACACGCTGGAGCTGAATTTTCATGTTGCGGTAGACGACTATGTTTTTGTAAATTTTGAAAGTTTTGCCGCTATTGTTGATTCAGTAGGCGGCGTGAAACTGACCGTCACCGACGACGAAGCGATAGCTATGCAAGCCCCGATGGCAGAGATAAACGACATAAAGGGTCTGCCCAGCAACAAAGATTTCATCACCTCGGGCGGCACTTACAACATGAACGGCAATCAGGCGCTTGCATACGCGAGGATCCGCTATGTCGGCAGGTCTGATTTCCAGCGCACCGAGCGGCAAAGAGAGGTAGTGCGCAAAATAATCGAAAAGGCGAAAGGCTCGGGCATCAGCGGTCTTAACAATTTTGCAACTGCCTGCGCCGAAAACGTCGTGACGAATATGTCAAAAGGCGAGATGTTCAAGCTTGCAATGGTGCTGCCGTATTTAGCAACATTTGAGTTTGAAGAACTGCGAATCCCTGCCGATGATATGTACAGTGGCGCGACCCTCGACGACGGTCAGCAGGTATTGCAGATAGACTTCGATGCGAATATTGCTCTTATAGAGAATAATGTTTACAGTGACTAACAAAAATGACCGATGTTTTGCGCATCGGTCGTTTGTTTTATTTAAGAAAGCCGTTTATTATCGTGGCTTCTGCTTCTTCTTCGGTAAGACCCAGCGTGCGCAGCTTGAGTATCTGCTCGCCTGCAATTTTGCCTATTGCAGCCTCGTGGATAAGTTCGGCATCTTTGCAGTTGGCAATAAGGCTTGGCTGAGCAGAAACTTTGCCGTTTTCTGCAAGTATTCCGTCACATTCCGAGTGCCCCGTGCAGCGCGCGTTGCCGATAATTTTCGAGGAATATTCCTGATAAGAATCGCCCTTTGCGACCGAGCGCGAAATGAGGTTCACAGAGGCATCTTCGCCGTTTACCTCAACAACAAAATCTGTAGAAGCTGTCTGCCGCTTGTCGGTCAGGATTCTCTCTCGGATAATGAGCTTTGCTTCTTTGTCCATTTTTATATGGCATTTGCGTGACGTAGAGGTAACACCGCCCAGCTGCGAAGTGTCCATTTCAAGCAATGCGCCCTCGCCTATTTCGGCATCTGTAACGGGATCGATAGTTCTGTTGCCGTCGTCAGCGCCCTCGCCGACGTGCTTTTCAACATACAAAACATGCGAGCCCTTGCCGAGGAAAAACCTGTGCACGCCGTTGTGGCGCGAAAGCTCGTTAGTATCGGTGTGAACGCCGCAGCCGGCGACTATTATAACGTCAGCGCCCTCGCCGACAAAGAAATCGTTGTACACCAGATCGTCAACATCGGCTTGCGTTATGCAGGCAGGAATGTACACTTTTTCACCCTTTGTCTCGGGTGAGATGTGTATCTCGATGCCCGGTTTGCCGTCCTCTTTGTTGACAATTTTTATATGCTCTGTAGACTGTCTCGCAACGCTCTGGCAGTCCTGGCGGATATTGTACGCGCCGTCAAACTTGCCGCTGAAGTCTGAAACTATCTCTAAAAGCTGCTTGGTTATGCTGTTTACCTCACTCATTCAGATGCGCCTCCTTTGATGCAGTTGGGGCACTGGCAGTCCTCTCCGCCTGCGCAGAAAAGCCGCGGGAACATAGAATCGCGCTTGCCCTGCTCGCAAATATCGCCGTCACGCAGAAGAATTATCTCATCAGCTATCGAGAGTATCCTCTCCTGGTGCGAGATTATTATAATAGAGCTGTCGGTCGATTTTTTAAGCTCCGAAAAAGCATCTATAAGGTTGTTGAAGCTCCATATGTCAATGCCTGCTTCGGGTTCGTCAAACAACATAAGCTTTGAGTTGCGAAGAAGCACCGTGGCAATCTCAACGCGCTTTATCTCGCCGCCCGAAAGATGCGCGTCGACGTCGCGATCAAGGTATTTTTCGGGCTGCAAACCTACTTTCAAAAGCACATCGCAAAGCTTGTCCTCGCTTGCAATGCCGCCTGCCGCCAGCACCAGCAGGTCTTTCACGGTTATGCCCTTAAAGCGCACAGGCTGCTGAAAAGCAAAACCTATGCCCTTTTTCGCTCTCTGCGTTATGTCAAGCGGCGTGATGTCCTCGCCGTCAAGGAAAATGCTGCCGCTCTCGGCGGTCTCTACCCCTGCGATCAGCTTTGCAAGGGTGGTCTTGCCGCTGCCGTTCGGGCCTGTTATCACCGTAAGTTTGTTGTTTGGTATGGTGAGCGACAGGCTTTTTATTATCTTCCTCCCGTCGGGCGCAGACCACGACAGATCTTTTATCTCTAACAAAAATATCACCAACTTTAGTATTTCATGCTGACAGAATATCATACTGTTATAGTATACCACACTTTCGCTGTAAAATCAAGTGCCCGTTTTCGCCTTGACTTTTAACTTAGCTTGCGGTATAATAAAATAGTATAAGGGGAGTGGGCAAGGTGAGCAGCTCATACGCGTTTAAGAGAAATTTTTACCGCGATGTTGAAAAGGCGATCGGCAAAAGCAGCGTTACTTTCCTGCTCGGCCCTAAAGGCTGCGGAAAAACTGTTTGCTTAAAGCAGCTGAGAGATACTTTTTCGCCCCGTGATGATTTTGAAGAAGTTGTGTATATCGATGCGAAAAACGACCTTGTTTCGGCAGATGAAAAAAGCTCGTTTATTAACGGCGTAATAAAGTCTGTATACAACAACGAAAAGAAACTGTTTTTTGTAGATGAAACAACGTATCTGGAGCGGCCAGACATTGCAATAAATTGCGTTGAAGATGCGTTTACCTCGCTGCGCAACACAAATACAAAGGTGGTTTTTGCAGGAAACCCGTCGGGAGCGCTGGAGTGTTGGGGGCACCGCGCCTTCGCAGGAGACGCTGTTTTTATCAGACCCGATCTTATAAGCTACCCCGAATGGCTTGAATTTAAGGGAATTACCGAAGTATCTCAGAAAACATACAAGCAGTTTGTTTTTGGTATCAGGGAGTTTTATTCCGATTTTCATACAATGCATGAATATTTGCAAAGCTGCCTTGTTGAAGCGGCGGTTTCTGATCAAAGAGCTGCGGAAACGGTTTTGAAAAACGACTGCGACGGCTTGACAGCAGACAAATTACTGGACGTTCTTTACGCCGCGTTGGGTGATAAACTGTCCGAAAGATGTGATAATTACCATAATATGAGCGCTCATGAGCTGAGGCAGGCGCTGAAGTTTTTGAAGGACTGCGGAATTATCGCTGTAACATATATATCTTCTTCATTTGATACAAAGCCATATGTTGTGC
>CANRPG010000028.1 GCA_947632425.1 uncultured Clostridia bacterium
CCGGGGTGACCCGACTTTGCGTTATACACGCCCTCGATAATGCCCATACGCACTTTGCAGGCTGTTACTTGCAACTGTTTTTTCAAAGCTTCGTCCATAAATTTTACCTCCGGATATAAAAAATATTGATTATTTACAAATTTATTCTGCCGCCGAGTATCATATCTACAAGCTCGGTGACGGCATTTTGCTCGCAGGAACTTTCAAGCACTATATCACACACTTCCTTGACGGCATCGACCGCATTTGCAGGGCACACCGCTATATCGGCGGCTTTGAGCATTTCAATATCGTTATGATAATCGCCTGCACATATTATAACGTCGCTTTCTTTGCAGTAATGCTTGCGGATAAAGTCAACGCAGCTGCCCTTTGAGATATTCTTTGGGAGTATCTCGTAATAATGCTTACTGGAGCGGACAAAGTCGACTCCCTCAAAATTCTGCTGCGCGACATACTCTACAAGCTTATCGGTTCTTTCCTGTTTATCAGCAAAAAGGGCTTTATACCACTTATCGGGTGGGGTATCTTCAATAGGTATGTAGTCGGGCGTTACCTTTGCTATAGAAATATGCGTGCTTTCGGCTTCGTTGAGCTGCGGAACATAGACGTGATCTATCGTTAATATCTCGCAGCCGATATTCGGGTTATCTTTAAGAATTTTTGCGATTATATCTTTCGTAGATGTGGGCAGGTAGACATTCATTTTGCCGCATTTTTCGTTTATGTCATAGACCAGGGCGCCGTTGCACATTATAGCAGGGAAATTTACCTCTATCTCGTCAAAATACTGCGCTACAGACTGCAAGGCTCTGCCGGTGGCTACGGAAAATCTTCCGCCTGCCGCTGTAAATCTTTTTATAGATGCAAGGTCTTGCGGCGAGGGTATTTTAGAGGGCGGCAGGATAGTGCCGTCCATATCCATTAAAAGAACTACATCAAATATTGCTTTCATATGTTTTCGCCGTCCCGAAGTTTAGTGAGAATTTCGCTGAAATACTGCGGCAAGGGGCTTTCAAACTCCATATACTCCCCTGTCGCAGGGTGTACAAAGCCGAGTTTGCACGCATGGAGGCACTGCCCCTCAAAATATCTTACCGCTTTGCCGTAGACATCATCGCCAAGCACGGGGTGGTGCATATAGGCGCAGTGCACCCGAATCTGGTGCGTTCTGCCCGTTTCGAGCCTGAAGCTTACAAAACTATAGCCGCTGAAACGCTCCAGCGTTTTATAATGCGTTACGGCATTTTTGGAATTTTTCTGCGTTACGCACATCTTTTTTCGATCAATCGCGTGTCTGCCTATCGGGGCATCTATAGTGCCCTCGTCGTCTTTAAAACTGCCGCAGATTATTGCTTTATACTCGCGGACAAATGAATGCTGTTTTATCTGCTCGGCGAGGAAATTATGTGAGCGATCGTTTTTGGCGACCATGAGCAGACCGCTGGTATTTTTATCTATTCTATGGACAATTCCCGGTCTTATAACGCCGTTAATACTTGAAAGTCTGCCTTTGCAATGATACAAAAGAGCATTGACCAGAGTGCCGCTTTCATTGCCTGCGGCAGGGTGGACTACCATGCCTTTGGGTTTATCGACAACAAGCAGATCGTCATCTTCATAGACTATATTCACGGGGATATTTTCGGGAACTGCCTCTAGCTCGTGGGCAGGCGGAACGGTAACTTTTACGCTGTCGCCGCTCTTTAGTTTACAGCTTTTATTGACAGGGGAACCATTGACAAAAGCGTTGCCTTCTGCAATTAGCTTTTGCGCCGCAGAGCGTGTGACATCGCAATTTTCGGCGATAAATACGTCAAGGCGCACGCCCTCGTGCTGCTCACAAACGGAGAAATCAAACTCACTGCTCTTGCACATTGTTATCTTCCTCGGGGGCGCTTTCATCGTGAGGTTTGCTGTCCGTTTTTTTATCACTTTTATCGAAGAAAACAAAGTAAACACACAGCATTACTGCGCCGCAGACTACACAAATATCTGCAAAATTAAATACGGGGAACTGAAACACTTCCCACTTGATAAAGTCAACGACTTCATGCAGGCGTATTCTGTCAATAAGGTTGCCAACGCCGCCTGCTATTATAAGCGAGAGTGACACATACTCGAGCTTTGAGCGCACCTTGCCCATTGCCATAAGCACTATCAAGGCTGCTATTAGCAGTACAGGCAGTACCACCAAAAACACGGTATTGCCCTGCAAAATGCTCCACGCTGCGCCCGAATTGCGCACATGGGTCACCGAAATTATCTTGTGACCGGCAATCGTGATCAGCTCTTTTATCTGACCTATAGTATAGTGGTTTGTGATATACAGTTTGCTGAGCTGGTCTATGACGACCAGAAGCGCGGCGGCTGCCAGAGATACAAACAACATCATTATGAAAAATATCCTCTCAAAAAACAAGTTGCCATTTATATAAATGACAACTTACTTTTCTAAATTACTTTCTGTTGCCAAATCTGAGATCGGAGAATTTGACCTCTCTTGGTTTATGGTTGGTGAACACCGATTCGTCTTTAAGAGCAGGAATATCCTGCGCGGCAGGGGCAGTCTCCTCGGCTGCGAGAGCTTCTTCCTGCGCAGGTGCGGCTTCTTCGGTTATAACTGCTTCGGCAGGGGCTTCATCGCTGTCATCGGCTGCTGCATCTTCGTTTTCAATGTCCTCTGCGTCGGGCATCTGCATAACGAGCTGTATCTGCTGGCTGTATATTTCGGTAAGCTGCTCTCTGAACTGAGCGGCGCTGAGTTTGAGCTCTTTGAGATCCTTAGAACGCTTTGCATACTCGTCCTTGACCTGCTGGATCTTCTTCTCGGTCTCGGCGGTATTTTCGGAGATGACTTTTGCGCAATACTCCTTATGCTCGGCAATAATGCGCTCGCACTCAACTTCGCTTTCCTCTTTAACGCGGTCGCGCTCTGCCAGCGCTTCGTTTATCATCTGCTCTGACTGCGCTTTTGCATCGGCAAGTATTCTCTTGCTTTCTTTCTGGGCGGAGAGCAGCGCATCTTTTATGGCGTCCTCGTCCTCTCTGTACTCGTTTATTTTATCAACGAGCTTCATTATTTTTTCTTCGCTGTCGGCGTTGTTATTATAAAGCGTTTCATAGTCGCTTGCCACCTGCGCGAGGAACTGATCTACGTCCTCGGGTCTGTAGCCTGATGTATACTTTTCAAAAACCTTTCCTCTGATCTCACTTGGACTAAGCATAGTACAAATGCCTCCTTAATTTTATTTTTTACACAAATTTTTCTATTACGATACGCACTCTGTTTTTGCGCGTAACATTACCTGCCTGTGAAAGCCTATATTTCCCGTGACCTTTTATATAGAAAATCATGCCCTCTTCAATATGGAAATCACTGTTTTCTACCGTCTTTCCTGCCACGACAAAATTCTTGGCTGCTAGTATCTTCTGAGCCTTTTCACGAGATACGCCGACTGCCGCTGCTATGATACAGTCTGCACGCAGTGATGAAACTGTACTTTCGATGTATTTAAGCTTCGGCGAAAGGTCTATTTCAGCAAGGGCAGAAACACCCTCATGCGCCTCTACGCCGACATTGCCGACTTTTTCTATACACAGTGCATCTTCTGCAATATGCTCTGCCAAAAATGCTACACAAGCGCCCTCGCCTGCCAAAATATCGCCTATACACTCACGCTTTATTTCAAGCGACATAAGTGCGCCGAGAAAGTCGCGGTGCGTGAGCCTATAGCACGGCTTAAAGCGAAAAGACACGGCTTTTATAGGAAAATCCTCAAACTTTGGCTGCGCATACTCGCCGAATACGGCAAGCATTTTTCTGCTGCATTCAAACTCCTCGCCGCTGTAGCCGCCGAAAAAGCAATACCTTTCAAAGCGCTTACTTTTCATTACCGCAAGCGCTATATTGCTCTGCCTCTCGCCGAGGAACATGGTATATCTGCAATAGCCTGCCTTATCGGCTGCCGAAATTCTGTCAGCTATATTTCGTGCAAAGACCTCTTCTTCACGAGTGAGCCCGTGCAGAAACGAAAATTCTTCGCTCATCAGAAGCTGTAGCCGTTATTCTCCAGCTCGCTCATCAGGTCAACGCCCTGAAAACCTACGTTCTTCGGCATTATAGCGAATGTTTTCTGAGCCATCATCTTTATATCGGCTCCGTTTGCATACGCCACGCCCGAAAGAAAGTCAAGTATCCTTCTTGCGTCCTCGCCCTTAACGCTTTCAAGGTTAAGAAGAACTGTTTTCTGGTCGTTGAGGTCGTCGCCTATTGACTTTACCTCAGAAAAATCGTTTGGTCTTGCAAGAACTATCTGCAATGTTGTTGTTGTCTCGATCATTTTAACTTCCCTGCCCCTTCCATCTCTTGTTTCTCTAGGTTCTCTTGTTTCTCTTGCTGAAGAACGTTCGGGCTGTGTTTCTCTTATATGCCCGGTGTCTTCATTTTCGTAATCGTCATCGGCGCCGACGAACATACTTTTCAATCCGTTCAATACACTCATTTTGTTTTCCTCCAAAGTTCTATTTTTTATATATCCTTGCTCCGTACAGAGCTGTTCCCACTCTTACGAGAGTTGAGCCGTGCTTTACCGCGGTCACATAATCTCCCGACATTCCCATAGAAAGCGTATCAAAACAGCCGCTATGGTCATGCTTTTCTTTCATATCAAGATACAGCCTATGCATACTGTCAAACACGTCTTCACCGCAGCCGGGCGGCGGAATGGTCATAAGACCGCGCACCCTGACGTTTTTAAGCTGCTCTATGGCGTATATGGCTTCATCGGTCTGCTCTGCTTCAAAGCCGCCTTTGGTAAGCTCGCTGCCGATATTTATCTGCACGAGTATATCCATTACCTTGCCGTGCTTCCCAGCCTGCTTATCTATTGCTTGCGCGAGAGGCAGCGTGCCTACAGACTGTATCATAGAAACGCTGTCTATAATATACTTTATTTTATTGGTTTGCAGATTGCCTATAAACTGAACCTCGCATGGTTTATATATATCTTTTTTAGAAAGATACTCCTGCACTCTGTTCTCGCCCAAAAGGTCTATGCCGAGGTCGATAGACAGATTGACAAGCTGCGGATCGACAGTTTTGGTAACTCCCATTATACGCACTTTTCTGCCGCCTGCATATTTTGCCGAGGCTTCGTTTACATTATAGCATATTGTTTTATAATTTTCAACAAGATATTTTTCATTTTCGGTCATTTTCTACACCCCGACTCCACGGCCGTCTATAACTATCTGGTCGTATATCATAAGGCTGTCCTCGTCGTCGGTTATTTCAGAGAGGACAAAATCATCGCCCTCGTAAACGACGTTGATCTTCTTGAACACATATTCCTCGCCGTAGATGATATAAACGCCCTTTTGGTTATCCTTGAACCTTATCGCTTTACGCGGCACTCTTATGCCGTTATAGTCGTCAAATATGAGCTGTATCTGCTCTACCCTGTTCTTTATGATAAACTCGTCTATCATTTCGCAGTCGAGGATAATGATGCAGTCGCCTTTGTCATTCACCTTATCTATCTTCTCAACATATGCGCTGTATACGTTGCTGCTGGAGGATAGTTTGAAATTCACATAGGTATCTGCAAAAAACGGGTTATCGGTATTTATAACGCCTATTATCTTACAGCTATAAGAATCGAACGTTTTGCCTATGGCATTCGGCACGGGCTGAGGCGTTGCGTTGACTATTTCTTCTATGCCCTCTTTATCGAGGTCATAAATGGTATCATAGTTGAGGCTTTGCTCATAGCCGTCGGTAGCAGATACGAAATAGCCGCCGCTTTGTGATACAACGGAACTTGTCGGCTCGTTATATACCTGATCTACCAGTGCTATTTTATCTTCTATAGAAGTGATAAGCTGCTGATAGTCGCTCTCCACGCCTGTGATGACGTTATACTTATTCATCAGAACACGCAGCTCGGCTTCGCTGTCTTTAGCCTTTTCGTACTCTTTAAGGCGGATATAGTCAGCCATTTCGCCGTACTTTTCGTCTATAAGCCGCTTTACGCTGTCAGCATCGGAATACTCGGTATTTACAAAGCTCTGAGCCTGCTTTAGCCCTGCTATCTCGTTTTCATAGCTTTCTTTTTTCTGCTTAGAAAGAATTTCAGCCTTTGAGGCATAGCAATTTGCTATTACTGCTCCTGCGGAAATTTTGCTGCCGTCGCTGTAGCAATAGTCCACCACCCCTCCCGAAGGAGATGTTATGACCGTTTCATTCCTGACGATAACGCCTTTGAATGACAGACTTTGCGAGACGGAATATTCCAGTGCGACGTTATATGTACACTTATCATTAGTGACAAAGTATATCTGGCTGCACACTGTCGCTATCAGAAATAAAGACAGCAAAACGCCGACTACCTTTAACGTCCTTGACATAACTTTTACTCGGTCTGCGAACCGGAATCAAGGATATTGATAGCCTTGGCTGGTACTATAGTAGAAATGGCGTGCTTATAGATCACATACTGCTTTCCGTCGCAGTCGGCGATGACGATATAGCTGTCAAAGCCTCTTACGACTCCCTTGAACTGAAAGCCGTTGACAAGAAAGAATGTCACAGGTATCCTATCCTTTCTTGCCTGATTCAAAAACACGTCCTGAAGATTGAGATTCTTATTCATTTTTTATGTCCCCTTAATTTAGTTTCTGCATTATGTTTCTGTCTGTTCATACTTACATATTATAATTATAACATAAAATATTCGATTTGGCTACAGTAATTTTTAAAATTTTTGTGAACTCGTCATTAAAATTTAACAAATTTATATCGTCGAGGTATATCCAGTTGATATCTTTACGCTTACGAAACCACGTGAGCTGTCTTTTTGCATAGCGGCGAGTCTCTTGTTTTATCTTCTCGACGCAGTTTTCAAGGGTATCTTCGCCTTCAAAATAGGCTCTGAGTTCCTTAATGCCTATTGCCTGAGCGGCGGTGGAGACGTTCTCTCTTTTGAAAAACTCCTCTGCCTCCTGCAAAAGACCGTTTTCTATCATTACATCAACACGTTTATTTATTCTTTCATACAGCGCCTCACGGCTGCGGAAGTTGAGACCTATGATACAACTGTTATAAGGCGAGGCGTTTTCACGGCTTTTTATCTGCCTTACCGACATTTTTTCGCCGCTTATCTTACAAACTTCAATTGCGCGCACAACTCTGTTGACGTTATTTTCATGTATAGCGGCTGCGCTGTCGGGGTCTAGCTGCAAAAGCTGCTGCCACAGGGCATGAGCGCCGTTTTTTTCGGCAAAATCAAAAAGCTCCTTTCGCAGCTCGGGGCATTTTTCGGTATCGTCAAAGGTTATATTATCTACAAGAGAGTTGACATAAAGCCCTGTGCCGCCAACTATTATAGGCAGTTTGCCGCGCGCTGTTATATCTGCGATAACACCCTGCGCGAGGGTGACGTAATCGGCAACGGAAAAATCTGCGTCAGGCTGTAAAAAGTCAACAAGGTGGTGCTTTACGCCCTGCATTTCCTGCGCGGTGGGCTTGGCGGTGGCGATGCTCATGCCCTTATATATCTGCATTGAATCGGCAGAAACGACTTCGCCGTCAAACAGTTTTGCAAGAATAACACCTGCCGCTGTTTTGCCCGAAGCTGTAGGTCCTACGACTGCCACGAGAGGTATTTTATCATTCTTCATAACGTTGCCTCAGACTATACGCTTGAACTGCTTTTCTATATCTTTTCTGGAAAGCTTTATCATTATCGGTCTGCCGTGGGGGCAATATTTCAGGTTATCGCTGTTGAAAACGGCTTTGACTATCACTTCAAGCTCGCTTATCGAGCTGTCGTCATTTGCCTTTATTGCTGAGCGGCAGGCTATTGAATGGAAAAGCTCATCGAAAATATCAAGCTGGGGGTCTACCTTGGAATTTATAAGGTTCTGCGCTATCTGCGGCACGAGGTCGGCAGGGTTTATATCGGCAATCATTATCGGCACGCCTTTTACTGCGACTGTAGGGGCAAGGTCGGGTTCTATGATAAAGCCTGTTTTCTGCACCTTTTCGGGGTTTTGCGCAATTGCATCGTACTCCTCGAACGAGAGCTGCACCATTACGGGCTCGAGCAGCATCTGGGTATCTAAACTTTTTACATCGCTTTTGAGCTTTTCAAAGATAAATCTTTCGTGGGCGGCGTGCTTGTCTATCATATAGATGTCCTCGCCTGCCTGCACTATTATATATGTTTTAAACACCTCGCCGATAACGGTGGGAACTATTTCTTCAATTTCGCTGTCTGCAACGGGCACGCTTACGGGCTGCTGTGGGCGTTCAAAGGAAGAACGGCTTATATACTGAAATTGTTCGTTTTCCTCCGAAGGCTCTTTATGCTCATGAATATCAACGGCAGGCTCGGGACGCTGAATAACGCGGCTGTTGAGCTGTACATCAGGAGTATAGGCAGGTTTTTCGGTCTGCTGAAATGCGACCTGCTCGACCTTCGGAGCGGTCATTTTCAGCTGCTCGGCTTTTTCGTCTTTGAACATAGGGTGAAGCTGGGCATCTGTAAACTTGCGCTGGGGAATATTCATTTCATGCTCTTTATCCTCGGTCATCAGGGCATTTTTTACTGCAAAATACACGCTGTCGTATATAAGTTTCTCGTTTGAAAAGCGCACTTCTATCTTTGTAGGGTGCACATTTACGTCTATAATTTCGGGCGGTATAGCCAGATAAAGCACGCAGGAAGGCACTTTGCCTGTCATTATGCTGTTGGCATAGGCTTCATCCACTGCGTGCATACAGGTCATTGACTTGACATACCTGTTGTTTATAAAAAAGTTCTGAAAAGAGTGGTTGGCTTTTGCCATAAGCGGCTTGCAGGTAAAGCCCGTCACTCTGATGCCGTTATAGCTGTAGTCAACAGGCAGGAGCGATGATGCAAATTCTTTACCGAAAACGCAGTAGACCGCCGAGCGAAGTTTGCCGTCGCCTGCGGTGAGAAGGTCGTTTTTGTTATCCCTGATAAAACGAAACGATACATCAGGGTGAGAAAGCGCAAGTTTGCTGACTATTGCAGCTATTGCGTTGCCCTCAGTGACGTCTTTCTTCAAAAACTTCAGGCGCGCGGGAACGTTATAAAAAATATCGCGCACTATTACTGTAGTGCCGTCGGGGCAGCCTGTTTGCTCATATTCTTCCTGCACGTTGGCGCATATGCGGTACTTACAGCCGAGGGTGTCATCGGGGCGTTTTGTCAGCACATCTACCTTTGCGACCGCGCATATAGATGCCAGAGCCTCGCCGCGAAAGCCCAGTGTCATGATGCTGTCAAGATCTGACTGCCGTGATATTTTACTGGTGGCATGGCGCAAAAACGCAGTAGGCACATCTTCATAGGCAATGCCGCAGCCGTTATCTGTAACGCGGATAAACGTTCTGCCGCCGTTTTTTATTTCTATTGTAACTAGGCTTGCGCCCGAATCTATGGCGTTTTCGGTAAGCTCTTTTACTATTGCAGAGGGTCTGTCAATTACCTCTCCTGCGGCGATAAGCTCCGAAATTTCTTTGCCGAGTACGTTTATACTGCCCATTTGCCTTACACCTGCTTTACAGATACCTGCTTATATCCTTGAAAAATTCTCTCAGTTCGCTGTCGGAAAGCTCGTCGATACTGGTTTTTCTTATTCTGTCTATAACTATGCCCTCGCCTATTCTGCTAAGCTCCATCTGACCGTTTTCTTCTTCGCTTCGGCGCGCCTTTTCGGCAAGCTCGTTCTTGCGGCGGTTTTCTTCTTCTAGCTCTGCAAGAAGTTCACGC
The DNA here is from genome assembly GCA_947632425.1 of uncultured Clostridia bacterium. Classification (GTDB taxonomy): domain Bacteria; phylum Bacillota; class Clostridia; order Oscillospirales; family Ruminococcaceae; genus UBA7477. The sequence continues at coordinate 9,801 of CANRPG010000028.1, forward strand.
GAACGGTTGATTATCTTCGGCGGCAGACCTGCAAGCTTCGCGACTTCTATGCCGTAACTTTCGTCAACGCCGCCCTCGACTATCTTTCTTAAAAACTTTATAGTATCGCCGCTTCTCTTGACGGCAACGGAGAAATTCTTTACGCCCACAAGATCTTTTTCAAGACCTATAAGTTCATGGTAATGGGTAGCGAAAAGCGTTTTGCAGCCTAGCGATCTTGAGGTACATATATACTCGCAGACCGCTCTGGCAATACTTATGCCGTCAAAAGTTGAAGTACCTCTGCCGACTTCGTCTAAAATAACGAGGCTGTTTTTGGTAGCGTGACGGACTATCTCGGCGACTTCGGTCATCTCTACCATAAAAGTTGACTGACCTGCGGTGAGGTCATCGCTTGCGCCTACCCTTGTGAATATTCTGTCTACCACCGAAATTTTGGCATAGTCGGCAGGCACGAACGAGCCTATCTGCGCCATCAGCGTTATTATTGCGACCTGCCGCATATATGTAGATTTACCAGACATATTTGGTCCTGTGATTATGAGCATTCTGTTGTCGGAGCGGTCAAGGTAGCAGTCATTGGGCACGAAAACTTCGTCCTGCTGCATAAGCTCAACAACGGGGTGGCGGCCGTTTTTGATATTGATTATGCCGTCTATGGCTATCTCGGGCTTTGAATAGTTGTTCTTGACGGCGACATTTGCAAAAGAGCAAAGCACGTCAAGCGCGGCGACAGAAGATGCGGTTTCCTGCACCAGCCGCAGCTGTGTTGCGATAAAATCACGCACCTCGGCGAATATTTCGCCCTCCATGGTAAGCACCTTATCGCTTGCACCAAGGATAGTATTTTCGGCTGTTTTCAGCTCATCTGTTATAAATCTCTCGCAGTTGGCGAGGGTCTGTTTTCTTATGTAATGCTGCGGCACTAAGTCATAGTAAGACTTGGTGACTTCTATATAGTAGCCGAAAACTCTGTTATAGCCTATTTTAAGGTTCTTGATGCCTGTGGATTCTTTTTCTTTGTTTTCGATATTTTTTATGATGTCCTTGCCGCCGTCTATAATACTGCGCAGGCTGTCAAGCTCCTGATTGAAGCCGTCTTTGATAACTCCGCCGTCTTTGATATTCGCCGAGGGTTCATCGACTATAGCGTTCTCTACAAGATTGGAAACAGCTTCCAGCGTTGAAATGCCGCTGTTTATCTCACAAAGAAGCTTTGACTTAAAGCCTGAGAGCATTTCTTTTATGGCAGGCAGCCGCAGCGCAGTAAGCGATAATGCTTTCAGATCGCGCGGCGAGGCTGTTTTATACATAACTCTTGTCATAAGGCGCTCGAGGTCATACACGCCGCCAAGCTGTGAGGTGAGCTCGCCGAGTTCTACTGCCGAACGGGTGAGTTCTTCGACTGCATCTAATCTTGCGATAATTTTTGCAGGGTTAACAAGCGGCTGCTCGAGGTAACTTTTCAAAAGGCGCTTACCCATTGAAGTTTTTGTACTGTCAAGCACCCAAAGGAGGCTGCCTTTTTTCTCCTTATTGCGCAGAGTTTCGGTTATTTCAAGGTTGCGCCTTGCGGTGAAGCCTATGGTCATTATGGGGTCGCTGTCGTGCGTGGTGATAGATGAAAATCTGCCGACCGCGGCTCTCTGTGTCTCTCCTATATAGGAAAAAAGACCGCAGACGCACTTTGCGGCTATGGTATCTGATTTAAGACCTAGCTGCTCTATGCTGTCTACAGAAAACTGCTTTGCGGTGCTATCTGCCCCACGCTCGACGGAAAAATCATCTTCACTTAAAAGAGAGACTGCCGCTTTCAGCTTATCTTTAACAAAGTCGCTGACGGACTTCATTGCAAGATAGTAGTCGTTTATAAGTATCTCTGACGGGAAAAAACGCGAAAATTCGTTGATTATCTCGTTTGACATATCATTTCCCGAAAAGCTGAAAAGGTGCACTTCGCCTGTTGATATATCTGCAAAACACAAGGCGCACTCTTTGGCTTTGGCATAGAAAGAGCAGAGATAGTTATTGCTGGTTTCGTCAAGCAGGCTGCTTTCTATAAGAGTGCCGGGGGTGACTACGCGCACTATCTCACGCTTTACCAGACCTTTTGCAAGCGCAGGATCTTCCATCTGCTCGCATATGGCGACCATAAAGCCTTTTTCTATAAGCTTTTTCAGATACAGATCGCAGGCATGGTAAGGCACGCCGCACATGGGGGCGCGCTCGTCAAGACCGCAGTCACGCCCTGTAAGGGTAAGATCAAGCGCCTGAGAGACGGTTATGGCATCTTCAAAGAACATCTCGTAAAAGTCGCCGAGGCGGTAGAAAAGTATATGCTTATCATACTTTTGCTTTATTATAGCGTACTGCTTCATCATAGGCGACAGCTGTTCTATATCTACATCTGCAAGTCTTAACAAGAAAACACCTCCAAACGCTGTTTAATGTGCTTTTTTAGTGGCAGCCGCCGCAGGTCGCGCAGCTTCCGCCGCAAGATGTCGGCTGCTCTTCGGGGCAGGTCATCGGGTCTTCGCCGTTTGCCGACATGGTTATAATGAAGTTTATGGAATTGAGAAGTTTATCCATGGCATCCTTGGCATCGTTAAAGCGCAGCATGTTCTCATTTTTCATTATTTTTCCGTATATTTCCCTCATATCTTCATCGAGCTTTTTCATAAGCTCTTTATCCTGCTCGGCTTCGTTTTTCTGCATTTGCTGGCTGTACTTCATTCTGACGATATTGAATTCGCCGATGAGGTTCTGAAGCTCTGTGTCCTGATCGTTTGTCTGCTTTGCCAAATTATATGCGATATATCTGTCGTCGCATTGCAAAGCTCTGCCTAATTCTCTTGTAAGTTCGATAACTGTCATAAAAATTACTCCTCTGAAATATATTTATGCTATGTTCAGAGCACTTCGCCGAGAAGCGCCCAGTTCATAGACTTTATTATTTTTACCTTTACAAACGTATTTATAAGCCGCTCGCCGCCGTCAAACTCGACTATTATATTCTCGTCCGACTTGCCCGAGAGGCGGTTTGCGCCTGTTCTGCCCTTTTCGGTGGGAAGCACTGTGAGCGTTTTGCCGACAAATCTTTTGAGCCAGTCTTCGGTAATTACCCTTTGCTCATCTAAAAGTTCACGCAGCAGAAGACCTTTTTGCTTATCGGAAACGTTATCTTCAAGCTCGGCTGCTTTTGTGCCGGTGCGTTTTGAATAGACATACGAAAAAATATTATCAAATTTAACGCGGTGCAGAAGCTTTTTGGTATCGCAAAACTGCTCGTAAGTTTCGCCGGGAAATCCGACAATAATATCGGTAGTGAACGAAAAATCGGGGTCTTTCGAGCGTGCGTAATCTACAATATCCAGATAATCTTGCGCGGTATAATGCCTGTTCATCTTTTTAAGTATCTCGTCACTTCCGGACTGCACGGGCAGATGCAGATGCTTACAGACCTTATCGAGCGATAAAATGGCATCTATAAGATCTTTGCCTGCATCTTTGGGGTGGGAGCTTAAAAAGCGTATGCGAAAATCGCCGTCTATGGCGTTTATTATTTCAAGGAGCGATGTAAACCCATAGCCGTAGGAATTGACATTCTGACCAAGAAGTGTTATTTCTTTGCAGCCGTTTTCAACAAGCTGTTTTACTTCATCGCAGACAGCAAAGACCTCTCTGCTGCGCTCTCTGCCTCTTACATACGGCACGATACAATAGGAGCAGAAGTTATTGCAGCCATACATTATAGGCACGCTTGCCCTTGCCTTATCGCTGCGGTACTGCTTCATTTCCTCGGAAATAAGGTCGCCCTCGCTATAGAGATGCAGCACACGGCTTTTTTCCGCAATGACTTTATACAGCATATCGGGCAGCATTTTTGCGCCGTATGTGCCGAAGACTATATCAACAAACTTATAGCTTTCTTTTATGGTATCTACCACCTGCTGCTGCTGAGTCATACAGCCGCAGACGCATATGATAAGATCGCTGTTTTGCTCTTTGAGCTTTTTGAAGATACCGAGGTTGCCGAAAACTCTGTCGTGCGCGTTTTCTCTGACCGCGCAAGTATTGAGCACTATAAGGTCGGCATTTTCGGGAAGATCGGTAAACACATAGCCGCAGCCGCTGAGTATGCCCATTATCTTTTCGCTGTCGCTGACGTTCTGGGCGCAGCCGTAGGTATGGATATAGCAGGCAGGCGGTTTTGGATATGTATCTGCCAGAAGCTGGCGAAGTTTTTCTTCCGAAAGGCTCGGCACACAAGATATAGAAAGATTTTTCAAAAGAGTTCCCCTTTTTTATCACATATAGTATTATTATATCACAAATGCGCACACATTGCAAGACCTGAAAGACATATTTTTTGACAAAAAACGCCGCAGCAAAAGCCACGGCGAAAAATATACTTCTATATGATAATCATTTGCGCTGTCGCGCCACCTGCGGAGCTGTTCAACGCCCTCTGTAGTTCGGCTTTCTTTTCATTTTGAGTGAGCTAACACGTTCGCACA
>CANRPG010000029.1 GCA_947632425.1 uncultured Clostridia bacterium
ATGATCTCGTCAATAACGACTAATATCAACAATGTAAGAGCTAATAAAGCAACTTGCATTTACACCACCCCTTTCTCCTGTGTTATTAGCTTTCGCCCTACAGGATAAGGGAAACAACCGCTGCCGTAGTCATATAAGCCGATGCTGTAATCATTATAACACATTCTTTTTATAATTGCAATACTTGAAAAACTTCTTTACCGATGTTATAATGTATAATAGGAAATTATGCGGAGGTGACACTTTGTTTACAAAAACCGTAGATGTAAAAATTCTAAAAGACTGGTATGAAGCCAACAAGACCTACTTTCCCGACCCTTTGGAGGATATATTCACAGCCTGCAAGGGCGTTTTCCCCGAGGGCGCGCAGATGAAACGCACGGGCACGCTCAGATGCCGCTTAACGCTGTCTACCGAGGAAAGCGCCGATCAGACGGTGCGCGTGATACAAGGTATAGCAAAGCAGTCTTTCAGCCTTGAAAGCGTTGCCGAAGCGCTCGTGGTGACACCCGTCTTTCTCGGTAAAGCAAACGCCGTCCACGGCGCGCGTGAGCGGATAGAAAAACTTGTAGGCGCAGAGGAATTCAAAGCGCTTGCAAGCGAGATAGCCGCCATAACACCGCAGATAAAACAGTTTTCCACGCAGAGGGTGTTCGCATCGCAGTCGTATCTTTTCTCGATAAACGACGGCTGCGGCTTTTCCACCTATGCAGAGCTTTTCGCCGATCTTTTAGAGGAGCTTGGCATTTTTGAATTCTGCTCCGAACGGCGGATAATTGAGCTGAAACTTACACAAAAACAGCTCACCGACTCGCCCGACACCTTTATGGGTGCGCTGGCAGACCTTAAAAAACTGGGTCTGAAACGCAAAGGCATTATGTACTGCGTCGACATAAGCGAGTGGCTGAGCATGACTAGTGAAAAGCCCTTCCGCGATATGCTTGCGCTGATAGACCGCCACACCGCCGATAACATTTTCATTTTCCGCGTGCCGTTCGTTGAGGCGAATATTCTGAAAGATATAAAAAACGCCCTCGCCGACTATCTTTTCATACGCGAGGTAACGTTCCTGCCATTCAGCACGCAGCAGCTTAGGCAGTGCGCCGAGATAGCCCTTGCCGAAATAGGCTACACCACTGAAGAAAGCGCGTGGCAGGTGTTCAACTCACGCATTGCAGAAGAAAAGCGCGACGGCAGGTTCTACGGCATAAACACAGTCAAAAAAGTCGTGTGCGAAATGGTGTATCAAAAGCAGGTCAGCAGCCTTACTTCGGGTGTTGATAACGTTATTCGCCAAAGCGATATTCTCTCACTCTCCGAAAGCAGCATGATAAAAGAGCAGACCAGCGAAGAAATGCTGTCCTCTCTTGTCGGTATGGAAAACATAGCAAAGCGCGTGAAAGAGATAGTCGCGCAGATAAATACAGCAGTTTCAAACAGCGGCATTGAACGCCCCTGCCTGCATATGCAGTTTATAGGCAGCCCAGGCACGGGCAAGACCACCGTTGCGCGTATCATAGGCAAAATGCTCAAAGAAAGCGGCGTTTTGCGAAACGGCAGCTTTTTTGAATACACCGGCAGAGATCTGTGCGGCAAATTCATCGGCGAGACCGCCCCGAAAACCGCAGGCATCTGCCGCGATGCATACGGCTCGGTGCTGTTTATAGATGAAGCTTATTCTCTCTACCGCGGCAGCGACGACAGCAGAGATTTCGGGCGCGAGGCTCTTGAAACGCTGATAGCCGAAATGGAGAACCATCGCAGCGATATGGTGGTGATAATGGCAGGTTACGCAGACGAAATGAAAACGCTTATGCAGGGCAACCAGGGTCTGAAAAGCCGTATGCCGTATGTTATAGAATTTCCAAACTACACAGGCGAGCAGCTTTTTGAGATTTTCAAGAATATGCTGCAAAAGTCTTTCAGCTATGATGAAAATATTCTTTCGGCTGCTAAAGATTATTTTTGCGCTATACCCGAAAGCGTGCTTTCCTCAAAAGAATTTTCAAACGCGCGCTTTGTGCGCAACCTGTTTGAGCGAACATGGGGCAAAGCCGCCATGCGCTGCCGTTTTGAAAACTCAGCCGAAATATGCGTTGCCGCCGAGGACTTTTTGCAGGCGTGCAGAGAAAAAGAATTTGACCTGAGTGACGGCTTTAAACGCCGCACCGTGGGCTTTTAAAAAACAAGACCGGAGAGCCTTACACTTTCCGGTCTGTATTTTTATTATGTCAGCGATGCTAGTGCGTTCAGTCTTTTTTGTTCTTCTGCTCAATGTAGCCGAGAATTATATCTACCGCGCCTTGCAGCCCCGTCTTTGAGGAGTTTATGCAAAGGTCGTAATTTTTCGCCTCGCCCCAGCGCATATCTGTGTAGTAGTTGTAGTAACTCGCCCTGCGCTTGTCCGTCTTGCGGATAAAATCCTCCACCTTGTCTTTTTCAATATCATATCTCTGAAGTATGCGCCTTTTCTTTTCAACAATGTTGCCGACTATAAAGAAGTTCAGCACGTTGGTGTGCTCTTTCAATACATAGTCAGCGCACCTGCCGACAATAACACACGGCTCTTTTGAAAGCTCTTTTATAGTATCGAACTGCGCCAGAAAAATTTTGTGGTTTATCGGCATATTGTCAGAAATTATCCTGCCGTCAGAAGTAGGCGTGTAGCTGCCCATGACCAGCGAATACAACAGGCTGTTTGAATACGTTTCGTCATGCCGCACAAAAAGGTCCTCGCACAGACCGCTGCGTTTTGCAGCCTCGCTCAAAAGCTCCTTGTCGTAAAAAGGTATGCCCAGCTTTTCTGCGATCATCTTTCCTATCTCGTGTCCGCCGCTGCCAAATTCACGGCTTATTGTAATAACGTTTTTCATATCAAACACCTCCTGCAAAGTTAAGCCTATATTGCTATAATATTATTATACCACACCTTACCGCTTTATGTCAACCCACGCACTTTGCAAAAAAGTCTTGACAAATAATTTTTGCCGGTGTATAATATAAATAGAAAAAGAAGCACCGACTTTGACTAAGCGGTTGCTTCCCACAATCAGTTAAATAACCGCTTGTTTGGAACGCCTGCGGTTATTTTTTCTTAATATTCTTAATGATCTCATTTATTACAACGAGAAGCACTATGGTCAGAGCAATACTTGCTATACCCATAAATATCACCCCCTACCTATATGTAATTCAGATCAGATCTGTTACAAGGTATAAGGGAAACAACCGCCCGAATAGTCCAGTTTCGGTGCTAATGCCTATTGGCACATATATATTATAGCATATCTTGCCGCTTTATGTCAACCCGCGCGCTTTGCAAAAAAGCATAGATATTTCACGCCTTTGGTGAACAAATCATCACGGCGTTTTTTGTGCGATTTCGTCAATGCGGTCGCACACATCGTCTATAACGTCCTCAAGCTCCTCGTGCTCGTCAGCCCAGTCCTCAAAATCTTGTGACATCTCATCTTTCGGTCTGCGCTTGTCAAGCTTCGCAAGCTCTTCTTTCAGCTCTTTTAAATATTCTTCCATCTGAAAGATATTCATGTTTTCAATATCCATATTATCCTCTTAAACGGCGTATTCATCATAGCAGCCAAGCAGCCTGTAGTATGCCAGCTGACTTTTCAGCTTTTCAAAAAGACCGTTTTTGCGCATCTTTTCAAAGTCGCCCACAAAATCTATATAGAACATAAACTCAAAGTCGGTATCCGGTATGGGCCGGCTTTCTATTTTTGTAAGATCAGCGCCGTTTTCAGCAAGCAGCCCCAGCAGAGAGTAAAGCGAACCGCATTTGTTTTCAAGGCTGCAAATTATGCTTATCTTGCCGCCCGACAAAACATCGTCTTTGGCGGTGTTTTTTATGCATATGAACCTCGTGAAATTGCGGTCGCTGTCCTGAATATCTCTTTTAAATATCTTCAGACCATATTCCTTCGCGCAGTCCTCACTGCAAATAGCGGCTATCTCTTTGTCGCCTTGCTGTGAAACATATCTCGCAGCCGTCGCAGTGTTGGGATAGCCCTCCTGCTCCAGCTTGTTCTTCTTCAAAAACTCTCTGCACTGACCCAAAGCCTGCTCGTGAGAAAGCACCTTTTTAACGTCCGTCGCCGCCGCGCCCTCAATACCTGCAAGGCAGTGGCGAATGGGTATTCTCACCGCTTTTATTATGCTGACTTCGTGCCGCCGCAAAAGGTCATACACCGCCGAGACCGAGCCGTTTGTAGAATTTTCTATCGGCAGAACGCCATAGTCGCACAGCCCGTTTTCTACCGAGGTAAACACCGCGTCAAAACTGCGCATGAACATTATGTCCGCACCCTCGCCGAAAGCCGCTTTGCAAGCCGTCTGAGAGTTTGCCCCGTATGTGCCCTGACAAGCTACCGTCATGCCGCTCATCAGTACATCTCCTTAACGGTATCATACAGCGTGCCTACCTGCTTTGAAAGCTCGTCAAACATCTGCGGCGTTATCGACTGCTGACCGTCGCACAGCGCGTGAGGAGGATCGTTGTGTACTTCTATGATAAGACCGTCAGCGCCGGCAGCAACAGCCGCAAGGCTCATCGGCTTTACCATAGCCGCAATGCCGGTAGCGTGGCTGGGGTCTATAATAACGGGAAGATGCGTTTTTTCTTTGAGAACGGGTATAGCCGAAAGATCGAGAGTGTTTCTCGTTGCCGTTTCAAAAGTCCTTATTCCCCTCTCGCAGAGTATTACATTCTCGTTGCCGCCTGCCATAATGTACTCCGCGCTCATCAGAAGTTCCTGTATCGTAGCCGAAAGACCGCGCTTTAAAAGTATCGGCTTGTTTATCTTGCCAAGAGCTTTCAGAAGCTCGAAGTTCTGCATATTTCTCGCGCCTACTTGAATAAGGTCAACGTTTTCAAAAAGCGGCAGCTGCGAAAGATCCATTATCTCTGTAACGATCGGCATACCGGTCTTTGCCTTAGCCTCCGATAAAAGCTCCAGACCGTTAGCTCTCAGACCTTGAAACGCATACGGCGAAGTCCTCGGCTTGAACGCACCGCCCCTTAGTATCTTCGCGCCCGATGCCTTTACAGACTGTGCTATTGAGCATATCTGCTCCTCGCTCTCGACCGAGCAAGGACCTGCAATAAGCGTGAATGAGCCCTTGCCCACCTTTACGCCGCTGACGTCTACTATCGTGTCATTCGGGTGGAATTTGCGGTTTGCCTTTTTGTAAGGCTCTTGTATGCGCTTTACAGACTCAACTATGTCCAGAGCCTCCAGCATTTCAATGTCCACATGGCTCGTGTCGCCCACAAGACCCAGTACAGTAGAGTGCGAGCCCTTTATAGCTTCGATCTCTACGCTCTGCTGTTTAAGCCAGTCTTTCAGATGCTCTACCTGTCCTCTGTCAGCATTCTTTCTCAATACGATGATCATTGTTTTTTCTTCCTTTCAAAATACAAAAATTTGCAAAATAAAAACCGCGGCAACGTTTTGTCACCGCGGAGAGCTTACAATATCATGCTATGTACAAAAGCTCATTTTTCACGGCAACACAAATCAGACTTTCCAAAAAACGAAAAGTCAAAAAAGCCGTTAAAAAATCGAGCGTTCATAATATACATAGCCGTTTCTCCTATATAGTATCATATCTTGCAACAGTTATTATAACACCATTTCGCCTGCTTGTCAAGCAGTATATAAAAAAATTTTTCCAAAGCAGTGGAGAGCCGAACACGAGCCGCCGCATGCCTTTGATTTTATGTCATTACGACATTCGCAAAGAAAAAATAAAATGTTATCTCAAAAAGTTTTCACCGCGAGGTGCGAAGCAGTTTTTGCAGAGCAGATTTTCGTCAAGACTAGGCGACCGACCGCAGGCATACTTTGTGTATGGCAAGGAAGGTCAACGAAGTATTGGCGGAAAGATGCCTGCAAAAACCGGCTTGGGAGAGGCGATACACTGCTATAATAGAAGATACCCCAGCGCCAGCATAAGCTTTACATCTGCGCCGTTTTTGTAAAGTATGTATATCAGCATACCTATCAAAGCTTTTTCCTCGTCTATCTTCGTATCATGCCCAAGAATTGAGCTTAGTATGCCGCCTATACCGCCCTGCTGCTGAGTATTTGCAGGCGGCGCAGGAGACGGAGGTGGCGGCGGTGGTGGGGGCGGTACAGTCTGCGCGTTTTCAGTGCGGCGTTCACTATTGCTGTTATTTGAAAAATTTATCGGTATCTGCGCGCGCCGCTGCATCTCTCGCGCCCGTGCAATAGCCTCCTGCCGCATTCTGTCAAACTGCGCTTCGTCATAAGATGCCAAGCAGGTCACCTCCGAGTATGCCGCTCTCTTTCAGCGCAGGAAGAAGCGCCATTATCCTGAAAAGAGATATCAGCCTGTCTACCTTGCGCTGTGATTCTTCTTTTAAAAGCGGCTTTAAGGCTATCAGAAAATCTCTGTTCTTGTCGGGCTGCGATGCCCTTGCCATAACGCTTTGCAGCGCCAAAAGCTTGTTCATATCTATCCCCTGCGCACCTAGTGGCTGACCTGTGTTCTGACTGTTCTGCACGGGCGCGCTCTGCAATGTGTCACCCTGCGGCGAAGAGAACATCTGCGCCAGCTGACTTAGCTGCTCCATGCTCTCCTTGTCGTTCAGTATGCCCTGTATCTTGCCCATCAGGTCGTCCATAGTCTGCCCTCCTTCAGCTTTTCAGCTTTTTTATTATCTCCTGCGCCTGAGGCGTTGCAAGTATCCTCTGTGCCATTGCAGGATTTGAAAGCGCGTTCATAAGCTTTGCGCTGTCCTGCGCCGAAAGCCCTTTCATTGCCGCATCAAGTTTGCCGCTCTCCAGCTGTTTTTGCAGCTCCTGCGGAGACATACCCAGTTTCGCGCTCACAACGCCCAGCATTCTCTGCTTTGCTTTCTGATCCATGTTATTCATATATATGCCACTGCCTTTCATAAATTTCGTGTATTTTACGGTTTGTACTCTTGAAAAAACCTATGGGATATGCTACAATAGTATTATCTTTTTATAAAGGAATGTCTGTATGGGTACAAAAACTCTCAAGCGAATAATCGTATTTTCTGACACTCACGGCAAACGAAACGTGATGTATGACATATTGCAGAAAAAAGCCGATGTGTATATCTTCCTCGGCGACGGCGAAAGAGAGCTTGACGCCATGAAAGAGCTTTTTCCGCAAAAGCAGATACTAAGCGTGTGCGGCAACTGCGATATATTCTCTCAGCAGCCGAAAGTAGGGCTTTACAGCGCCGAGGGCGTTCGCATAATGTTCACCCACGGGCACGAGCATAAGGTAAAATATACGCTTGACTATCTTCTGCGCCTAGCGAAAGATAACGATATTCAGGTAATGCTTTTCGGTCATACCCATTGCAGGCGGCTTGAATATGTTGACGGTGTGTATCTTCTCAACCCCGGCAGCGCCGCCGAGCCGCGCGATCTTCTGCCGCCCTCGTATGCATACATAGATATAACCGACGGCGGCATTTTCTGCACCCACGCAGACGTCTGATACATTATATGCAAAACAAACTTATTTGTTGTTTATTTTATGGAGATGAATTTTATGAAAAAAGCAGTAATAATAGGCGCAGGTCCTGCCGGCATTACGGCGGCTGTAGAGCTTCTGAAAGCCGGCGGATATTCTGTCACCCTGCTGGAAGCAACAAACAGCTTAGGCGGCATATCTCAGACCGTTTCATACAACGGCAACAGAATGGATATAGGCGGTCACCGCTTTTTCTCTAAAAACGATACCGTCACGAAGTGGTGGGAGGAGCTTATGCCCATGCAGGGCGCACCCTCTTACGACGATAAACTGCTGGAGCGCGAAAAGCCCCTCGCCGAGGGCGGTCCCGACCCCGAAAAGGAAGACTGCGTAATGCTTGTGAGGGAGCGAGTATCGCGCATATACTACAATAACCATTTCTTCGACTACCCTATCTCTATGAAACCGCAGACCATAAAGAATATGGGTCTGCTGACGACATTCAAAGCGGGGTTTAGCTACCTTAAAGCATGTATGTTCAAACTGCCCGAGACCAGCCTTGAAAACTTCTATATAAACCGCTTTGGCAAGGTGCTTTACTCTATGTTTTTTGAGGGCTACACCGAAAAGCTGTGGGGCAGACACCCGAGCGAAATCTCAGCCGACTGGGGCGCGCAGAGGGTAAAGGGACTTTCTATCACCGCGCTTTTGAAAGATATGGCAGGCAAGGCGTTTCATATAAAAAGCAGAAACGTTGAAACTTCGCTCATTGAAAGATTTGTATACCCCAAATACGGCCCGGGTCAGCTGTGGGAAGCAGCCGCAGAAAAGGTCAAAGACATGGGCGGCGAGATACTTATGCAGCACGAGGTCAAGAAAGTAATGTGCCAAGGCAGGCATGTAACCGCAGTGGTGTGCGATACCCCGAGCGGCATGAAAACCGTAGAAGGCGACCTTTTCCTCTCCACCATGCCAATAAAAGACCTTATTTCCGCGATGGACGGCGACAGACCATGCGGCGTGGTGCAGAGAATTGCCAGAAAACTCCCCTACCGCGACTTTATGACCGCAGGTTTGCTTGTAAACAAACTTGCGCTTAAAAACAATACCAACATTCCCACGCTGGGCGATATAGTTCCCGACTGCTGGATATACGTTCAGGACAAGAGCGTTAAAATGGGCAGGATACAGATATTCAACAACTGGTCGCCGTATATGGTGAAAGACCCCGAAAACACCGTGTGGATGGGGCTTGAATACTTCTGTGCAGAAGGCGACGATATGTGGAACACACCCGATCGCGAATTTATAGAGTTTGCAGCAAAAGAGCTTGAAAAGATAGGCGTTATAAACAGCGCCGACGACGTTATCGATGCGCACGTTGAAAGGGTAAAGAAAGCCTACCCTGCCTATTTTGATACCTACAAGCACTTAGGCACAGTAATTAAATTTCTTGATACTTTTGATAACCTTTACTGCATGGGAAGAAACGGTCAGCACCGCTACAACAATATGGATCACTCTATGCTAACCGCGTTTGAAACGGTAAAGGCTATTACAGAAAACAAAAAAAGCCGCAAAGACATATGGAACGTAAACGCCGAAAAGGAGTACCATGAAGAAAAGTAATATATACAGCATAGCGCAGGCGGTGTGGCACGCGGTAAAAAAGCACCCGTATATCACTGTATTTCTGCTTTGTGCCGCGCTGTCGTTCACAGGATACGACTGCGTTGATATTTATGTTGCTCATAACGAAATGCTGCTTTTATCGCTGGCTGCATTTGCCGCTGCAATAATTGCTATCATGTATATTGTACTGCGGCACAAAAACATACCTGCCCTGCGTGAGAAGGCTGCGCTGATGCTGGTTTTTGCAGAGGGCTTTATATTCCGCTTTGTGTATGTCATCGAAACGCCCATAACCCTGCGGCAAAACGACGTCCACATTTTCGGCGGCGATGACGGTCACGCGGCATATATAGAGTATATCTACAACCATTTTTCGCTCCCAAAAGGCGACCCCACCGCGACATGGCAGTTTTACCACCCACCCGTGCATCATATCTTATCCGCCGCGTGGAAGAGACTGCTCACATTTTTGGGTATGCCCTATGTCAGCGCGTGCGAGAGCATACAGGCGCTTACTCTGTTTTATTCCTGCTGCTGCCTTATACTTGCCTATAAAATACTGCGGTATTTCGGCATTAAAGGCAAGCCGATAGTCTGCGCGCTGGCAATAGTCGCGTTCCACCCTTCAATGGTGATAATGTCGGGCAGCATAAACAACGATATACTTTCTATAACATTTGCACTGGCGGCGCTGTATACCGCACTTTTGTGGTACCGCAAGCCGACTATGCTAAACACCCTGAAAATTGCCCTGCTTATAGGTCTGGGTATGTCAACAAAGCTGTCGGCGGCGCTGGTAGCACCTGCTGTAGCGGTTATCTTTCTGTTTGGCATATACAAATACCGCAGCGATATTATAAACATTCTCGGCAGACTGGTGGTTTTCGCCTTGGTGTGCTTTCCGCTGGGTCTGTGGTGGAGCGTAAAATGCTTTGTGCAGTACAAAGTGCCTTTCGGCTATGTGCCCGACCTTGGCGGCAGCAGTTTTCAGTATGTCGGCAATATACCCACGGCAAAGCGGCTTTTTGATTTCAGTCTTTTTCAATTCAAAAGCGTGTTTGAACAGTGGGGCGGTTCTGAAAGCGGCAGCTATTACGAATACAACCCCACAATAGCATTTCTGAAAAACTCCCTGTTCGGCGAGCATATGAGTGAAGTGCCTTTTGGCGGCATGAGATACACAGCACCGCAAGTGCTTTTCTATACGGCGCTGTTTCTGGCGGTGATATCGTTTGTATCGCTCGTTGCCGTGCAGTTTATAAAGGGCGAAAACAGGCTGCCGCGCCTCGCGCTGCTGGTCGCCCACGCAACATACATGATAAGCTACTACAGATTTTGTTTCAGCTACCCTTACACCTGCACGATGAATTTCCGCTACATTCTGCCCACCATGGTAATAGGCGCGGTATCTTTGGGGCTGGCATTGCAGCAGCTGAAAAGCATATCAAAGCAAGGGTTCCTTGTCCGTTACTGCCGCAGCCTTAGCTATATAGCTGTCGCAGTGTTCTGCGCATCTTCATGGGTGACATATTATTTTCTGTTCGCAATGTGGATGTAGATTTTAGAAGCAAGATAACGAGAAGCAAGAGGCAAGATGAGCATTTTGAAAAAGTTTGCGCAAAGCTTTAAAAATCATTTCTAACCTCTAACTTCTCACCTCTAACCTCTAGTAGCGACGCGCACGTTGTGTTTGTGGGGCTCTGCCCACGCCCCGTGACCCTTTTTCAAAAGGGTCAATCGAAAACTTTTATTTTCTTGACAAGGTTTAAAAGTTTTGCGTACTGTTAAAACATTGAAGAAGCCTTACAGAGGGTTCTTTGGCACTTGACTGACCACTTACAGGCGGTCAACGTGTGCGCTCCTGCGCGGCGCGTAAGCGCAATTACCTATTATATCTTAGAACACTTTTACATAACAAAAAATATCTCACGGCGTTCACCATGAGATATTTTAATTTGCTCTTTAATTGTCCGTTTTATCAGACACCGTATTTTGCGGTGCTTACCTTTATGCCGACACCCATAGTCGATGCAACTACCACGCTCTTGAGGTACTGACCCTTTGCAGCGGCAGGCTTAGCCTTAACTATAGCGTCCATAAGGGTGTTGAAGTTCTCTTCCAGCTTATCCTTGCCGAAAGATGCCTTTCCTATCGGGCAGTGGATTATGTTGGTCTTGTCAAGACGATACTCTATCTTACCTGCCTTGGCATCGGTAACTGCCTTTGCAACATCGGGCGTAACAGTTCCTGCCTTGGGGTTAGGCATAAGTCCTCTCGGGCCGAGTATCTTACCAAGACGTCCTACAAGTCCCATCATGTCGGGAGATGCAACTACAACGTCAAAATCCATCCAGTTTTCTTTCATTATCCTGTCAACGAGATCCTGTCCGCCAACATAGTCAGCGCCTGCCTCTTTAGCGGCATCATACTTGTCCTCCTTGCAGAATACGCAGACCCTTACGGTCTTGCCCGTGCCGTTGGGAAGTACAACTGCGCCTCTTACCTGCTGGTCAGCGTGACGCGAGTCAACACCCAGACGTATATGCGCCTCAACGGTCTCATCAAACTTAGCCTTCGCGCACTTGCAGGCAAGCTCCAGCGCCTCAGCCGAATCATAAAGCTTTGTTCTGTCTATTTCCTTTGCGGAATTGACATAATTCTTACCATGTTTCATTATATTATCCTCCTTATTGGTGGTGATACCGCAATGCTCTGCGCAAAACGGTTAGCGGAAAATCTTCCTCCCACCTGTCAAGCCATTCACACTATTCTGTCAGTCAACGACTTCTACGCCCATAGAGCGCGCAGTACCTGCTATCATGCTCATAGCAGCCTCAACAGAGCCTGCGTTAAGGTCGGGCATTTTCTGCTCGGCTATCTTCTTTACCTGCTCTTTTGTTATCTTGGCTACCTTTGTCTTGTTCGGCGTACCCGAAGCAGACTCAATACCGCAAGCCTTCTTAATAAGAACTGCCGCCGGCGGAGTCTTAGTGATGAATGTGAAAGAACGATCCGCATAAACGGTGATAACAACAGGTATTATAAGACCCATGTCATTCTTGGTTCTCTCGTTGAAATCCTTTGTAAATGCCATAATGTTTACGCCGTGCTGACCAAGAGCCGGTCCTACAGGCGGTGCAGGAGTTGCCTTTCCTGCGGGGATCTGAAGCTTGATCAAGCCTACTACTTTTTGTGCCATAATGCACACCTCCATAATTTGTGGTAAGGCGAGCCGTCTATATGCTCTCCCACTTTCTGCCGATGATCTCTTTCCTCTGCGTTAAGCCTTTTCTACCATATAGGCAGGCAGCTGCGCCGGTGTTTCTCTTCCCATAGTAAATATGGTTATGTTGACAGTCTTGCTTTCGTCGTCAACGCTCTGAACAACGCCGTGCATACCTTTCAGCTTTCCTTCGGTAACAACGACCTGATCGCCCTTTACAAGCTGTATCTTCGCATCGTCGAACGTCTTTGTCATCGAAACGCCAAGAGCCTCAACTTCCTTGTCTGTCAGCGGTATCGGTTTCGATCCCGGACCTACAAATCCCGTAACGCCCCTCGTGTTGCGCACGATGTACCACGTTTCGTCCGTCATTACCATTTTTACAAACACATAGCTCGGAAAAAGATTCTTATCTTTTGCCTTTTTCTTGCCGCCGTTTTCGCCGTCCTCAGGCGATAAATGTTCCGTCGGCATCATAACTTCGGGAATAAGATCCTGAAGCTTGCGGTTTTCGACTACCTTTTTGATATTCTCGGTAACTATCATTTCGTATCCCGAATAGGTGTGGACAACATACCATTTTGCCTGTTCTGCCATTTACGACTGCCGCACACTTTATGCGGCAAACTTCCCCCTCTCAAAAAGTGCTTGTCTTAAAACCGTCACGCGCCTTACGCGCCCAGACCTGCCAGCAGAGTTACCAGCCAGCCGAGTCCGATGTCGATACCTGCAAGTAAAAGTCCGGTTATGCACATGGTCACCATAACAACGGCAGTGTTGTTCACTACCTGCTTTCTGCTAGGCCACGTTACCTTCTTCATCTCGCTCTTGAGATCTCTGAAATACTTGCGGATACCGCCCTGCTTTTTCTTTTTGACCTTAGTCACAGGCTTTTTAGCCTTTTCGTTTTCTGCTTTTCCCATAACGCTTACCTCCTGCCAAAGACCTACTTGGTCTCCTTATGAAGAGTATGCTTCTTACAGAACTTGCAATACTTGTTCATTTCAAGTCTGTCGGGATCATTCTTCTTGTTTTTCTTAGTGTTGTAATTCCTTTGCTTGCACTCGGTACAAGCCAGAGTTATCTTCACTCTCATATTCGGCACCTCCTGACGAAAATTATGCCCCATGTTAGCTTGGGACATTGTCTAATCCCTTGCCTCCCTCACACAGCACCCTGCTGCGCCCCGACGGTATATCGGGTAGTGCGGCTATATTTTTGCCTCCAAAAAAACGGCGCAAAAAATAATGCCTCACAAAGAGGTAAAATTATTATACATCATTATTTCTCCGTTGTCAAGAGTTTTTTGCAAATTTGGTCAATTTACTTCATACCTAAGCCCCGACGCGCCCCTGTTTTGTTGAAATACCGCAATAAAACGCCTCATTAGCATTGACATTTTAATAAAATGTGATATAATTATAAGTGGAGTATTGGTAAAATACGAAAACGGTAGTGGTTATTCTCCCTTTTCTCCTCCGTCCGAGGAAGATTGGGGGTGATGTCAATGGATAATATCACATTGATATTAATAGTTATTATATTGATACTTATCGACGATATTATCAATAAAAATAACAAAAAATAACCGCTCGCCCTAGGAAAGCAGCAGTTATTTTTAACTAAACTTTAACAGGGAGATAGCCGCTATCGTATGCAGCCAATACTCCTCTTTCTATTTATATTATACACCACTCAAACCAATTTGTCAAGCATTTTTTACCCGTACCGCGTTGACATACATCGACAAGTTATGTTATAATAAAATCATAAATGATTTTATTATACTCTTATGTCCTCGTCGATACGCAGACCAAAGGGTCTGCTCCCGACGTATCGGACAATTATAACATAACGCTTTCGCT
>CANRPG010000030.1 GCA_947632425.1 uncultured Clostridia bacterium
GACACAGATGACACCCGTCGGCAGCAGAATGAGACTGGAATTTCTGATACCTTCAAGAGGTCTGTTCGGCTATAGAAGCGAGTTTCTGACCGATACAAAGGGCGAGGGAATAATGAGCTCGGTGTTTGCAAAGTATGCGCCGTATATGGGCGATATACCGAGGAGAAAAACGGGCTCTCTCGTGGCGTTTGAAACGGGCGAGGCTATCACTTACGGTCTGTATAATGCGCAGGAGCGCGGCGAGCTGTTCATAGGCGCAGGCGTGCCGGTGTATGAGGGAATGATAGTGGGTTCGTCGCCCAAGGCGGAGGATCTTGTTGTAAACGTGTGCAAGAAAAAGCACCTTACCAACACCAGAGCCAGCGGCAGTGACGACGCTTTAAGGCTTATTCCGCCGAGGATACTTTCACTGGAGGACTGCCTTGAATTTCTTGCAGATGACGAGCTTCTGGAGGTAACGCCGAAGTCGCTGAGAATAAGAAAACGCACGCTTTCCAACACTTTAAGAGCCAAGGAAAGAGCCAAGATGCAGTAAAGATATATCACCGTCCTGTACGCAGGGCGGTTTTTGTTTTTGGTACTTGCAATATATATAGAAATGTTGTATAATTAAATTGTATATCAATTTGCACGGAGGTCATTGTATGAACGCTGAGATACTGAAAATAGTTGAGAACATAGAAAAAGTAATTGTCGGCAAGAGAGATGTTATAGTGAACGTTATAGCCGCCATGCTGTGCGAGGGTCACGTTCTTATCGAGGATGTGCCGGGTGTGGGCAAAACACAGCTGGTCTCGGCTCTTGCAAAGTCGGTAGAGGGCAGCTTTAACAGAATACAGCTCACGCCGGACGTAATGCCCTCCGATATTGTCGGCTTTTCTATGATAAACAAAGACACCGGCGAGCTTGAATATCGCAGCGGCGCGGCTATGTGCAATTTCCTTTTGGCGGACGAGATAAACAGAGCATCGCCGAAAGCGCAGTCGAGCCTGCTGGAGGTAATGGAGGAGCATCAGATAAGCCTTGACGGAAAGACATTTTTGCTGCCTCACCCGTTTATGACCCTTGCAACGCAAAACCCCGTTGAAACATACGGCACATACCACCTGCCGGAAGCGCAGATGGACAGATTTATTATAAAGATAAGCATAGGCTACCCCGAAGTGAGCGACGAACTGGAAATACTTTCGCGTTCGGAACATGGCACGGAGGCTGCAAAACTTGAAAGCTGCTGCACGGTAAAGGATATAGAGAGCCTTCAGGAGCAGGCGAAGAATGTGCGTGTTTCTGACGAGGTGAGAGACTACATACTGCGGCTTGTAACGGCAACCAGAAACAACGAGTTTTTAAAGCTGGGCGCAAGCCCGAGAGGCAGCATAGCTATACTTAAAATGTCAAAGGCAATAGCGTTTATAGAGGGCAGAGATTTTGTAACGCCCGACGATATAAAGAGGGTCGCAGTGAGCGTTCTGGCGCACAGGGTGATACTCTCTCCGAAGGGCAAATCAAAGTTTGCAACGCAGGAAGAAGCGATAGAGTTTATAACTTCGTTCGTGAAAGTCCCGATAGGATAAACGGAAACAGATAAGGTTAAGGACGGTGAAACAGCGGTGGCGGCAAAGCATAAGAAAAACAAAGAGCCAAAAAGCGGCATAAGGGTAAACCTCAAGCACTTTTTAAGTATACTGCTGTGCATAGGCATAATGGCGATGTTTTGCTTTTTTATGAACGGCAGGCTGGGACTGTATGTTGCGCTGCTTCTTGTTATAGCAATGGTAATATCAGCCGTTCTTACATGGATAACAATAAAACAGGTGGAGATCTCTTTCGTATCGAGAAATGAGATAGTAAACAAGGGCGACACCGTTGACGTGGGCTTCACCGTTTCTAAAAAGACATGGCTTCCTACGCCGTTTATTGAGATAAGTTTGTCGTCTCAGGGGAATTTAGAGCCCGTTACGCCCGAAAAATTCAGGATAGCCATGGGCTTTTCAAAGAAAAAAAGCAGCTACAGCGTAAAGTATCTTGCAAAATACTGCACCGCCGCAAGCGTGAGGCTGAATATGCCCGAGATAATTGACTACATGGGTGTGTTTACGGCGCGTGTGGGCAGGCTTATGATATCGGGCGACGGCGTTTGCAGATTCGGCATAATACCTATGATACACGAGATAAATCAGCAAAATGAACTTCTGAGGATATGCTGCGATGCCTCGGCGTATGACGACAACGCGGAAGAAACGGACGAATCTGCGACTATAGGCAGCGGCGTGCCCGGGTATGAGCACAGAGAGTATGTTCCCGGCGACCCGATAAAAAGAATAAACTGGAAGCTTTCCACAAAGCGCGATATATACATGATACGCCTTGACGAAAAACTTGCCGCGATGAGCCAAGGAATACTGTTTGAGCTTTCCGATGAGAGAAAGGAAAGTGACAGCTACAGCGAAAGCAGCGATATTGTTACAGAGGCGGCGCTTTCAATGGCGGCGGTAATGCTAAAACAAGGGCTGCGGTGCGATGTTTACTGCCAGAAGGGCGGCTGGCAGTGCTATGAGATAACGAATGAGGGCGAGCTTACGCAGTTTCAGACGGCGCTTGCCGACTATGAGCCTGACGGAGAGATAGCTTCACTGCCTGTTTCGGAGATAGAAAACAGACATCACAGGGTAATAATGTATTTTACAAACAGAAAAGGCACGCTGTCGCAAAGGGTAGAGGAGCTGCGTCAGGCAGGGTGCGAGGTTTATACCGTAGGCGCGTCGCAGTATGCCGACGATATGGATACCGACTGCTGCTACAGCGTAAACAGCGATATTGATTTTATAAGGATAAAGTGAACGTGATATGAAAAGTCTGAAAGACAACATCAGCCGATATTTGCTGCCGCTTTTGCTGGGCGTGGCAATAATGTCGTCTATCATATATGACTACCGGGCAACGAGCGTTGTGCCGCTTACCGTGCTGTCTGCCGCCGAGGGTCTGTTTTCGTTTGTCCTTCTGGACTTTTTGTATAACAGAAAGCACAAATTTCTGGGCGGCTGTGTGTTTTTGCTGCTTTTTATTGCCGCGGTGTTTGTCTCGTTCAATATGGTGTTCAGCGGTTACAGCATGAGCGGCGTGTCGTTCAATACCTGGTTCTATTCGGTAACAGACTACGTTCCGCTTTATCTGTATGCGCTTGTTTTCGGCGGAGGATTTTTGTTCTACTCGGCGCTGTACTACTTTACGCAGGTGCGGTACAGAGGGCTTTTCACGCTGCTTTTGGTGATATTCCCGTTTGCGATATATGCCAAAAGGCTGGATTCTATGTCGGACGGCTATCTTGCTGCGATACTGCTTTTGTATCTTCTGGTAATGGTGCATAACAGGCAGACAGCCGCAGACAGCGGGATAGTTGTAGTGCCGAACAAGGCGTACATAGTTTCAATACTTGCTTTTACCGCTGCGGCGGTGGGCGTGCTGTTCATAATGCCAAAGCCCGAGATAGAATCGGTGCAGGAAAAAGATGCGAGCGTTTTTGAAAGATTCGGGCTGTTTTCTCAGCAGGAGGTCGTTGAAACGCTTAACGAATTTCAGGATTCTTCCGCAAGGCATCACGGAGAGTTCCCCACGGGGCAGGAGCTTTTTGTGGTAAACACAACGCAGGACGGATATGTGTATCTTAAAAATCAGTCTTACAGCTATTTTGCAGACAACAACTGGCATTACGGCACCGACAAATACGAAGAGGCAGACTATGTGTGGTCAGAGCCGGAAACAACTGTGCCGGGGCTTTTGCCTGACAGAAAGCTGGAGCTTTTGTATACGTATGCCAAGTATAATGATGACAGCGAGACCATGAAGCTTATAGACGACTACTGGCAAAACTCCGAGAACAAGTTCCTTACCGTGTACCCGGTGGCGGATATAAGGTTCTCGTTCCTGCTGCTGCCCGAAAATACTCTCAGGGTGTTTTTGGGGTACGGCGGAGAGATATTTCCCGACAATGTTCAAAACGGCAATGTTTACTGCAACGGCGAATGGAAAATGAGAAACGATGAATATCAGTACAAAGCCGAATATGCCGACAACGCAAAAGTGAGAGAGCTTGCCGAAAAGCTTGATATGACCACTGCCGAATGGAACGATATTATGGACTGGTATTTTGTGAGGAGAAACGACGAGGGCTTCAGCAGACAGCTTTACAGCGATGTGAACAGCGACAGGAATTTTTCCGATGAGATAGACAGCGGCGAGTATGATGAATACGACGACAGCATAAGGCAGCTTGCGCAGCAGATAACGCAGGGGTGCGATACCGATTACGAAAAGGCCGCGGCGCTGGAAAGCTATTTTACGCAGGCAGGCTTTACATATGATATGACTTATGTTCCCGACGATGAGAGCATTGAATATTTCATTTTTGAAAGCAAAACGGGTATATGCTCGGACTTTGCAACGGCTATGACGCTTATGGCAAGGTCGGTGGGGCTGAAAGCGCGCTACTGCGAAGGGTATATTGCCTCAAACGCGGTGACTTCGGAACAGCTTCGCGGAAGGCTGCCGTATCTTACATATAACCCGAATGTGCCGTTCGGCGAAAGCTGGTATATGGTAAGCGACAGCAACGCCCACGCTTTTGTTGAAGTTTATCTGCCTGCGGTGGGTTGGGTAGTGCTTGAACCCACTGTGCCGGGCTTTGAAGAAATAATGAACGCGCCGCCGGAGGAAAACAGCGGAACGTTTGATTTTCTTACACAGTATGGATTTTATATAAGGGTAGGTCTGGCGCTTGCTGCTGCGGTGATCCTGCTTGTTTTGTACAGACCTGCAAGCGAGGGAGCGTTCAGGCTGTATGTAAGAAACTGCGATGCCGACAAAGCTGTATGCCTTATGTATAAACGCACGGTAAAGAGGTTTGCAAAGAAAACAGACACAGACCTTTCGGCGTATACGGTCAAGCAGGTGCGCGGTCTTGCACAGGAATACGGCATTGATATAGGCGTACTTGCAGGCGCGTTTGAAGAAACGTTTTACGGAAAACTAACGCCCGAGGAGACTAAGCGGTCGGCGGCTTATGAGCAGTACAAAACGGCAAGAAAAGCTAAACTTAAAAAAGCCGCGGTTGACAGCGGACAATAAAAATGATAAAATAATATCAAATAAATTGAAACGGAGAGATGATATATGCTGCCACAGGATATGCTGACGCTGGGAACAAAACGCAGCGTTATAAGAGAACTGTTTGAGTACGGAAAGATGAGAAAGGCGATAGTGGGCGACGACAAGGTGTATGATTTCAGCCTTGGCAACCCCAGTATTCCCTCGCCGAAAGAGGTAAACGAAGCGGTGAAAGAACTGCTTGACACGCAGGACCCGATAATTCTGCACGGGTATTCCTCGGCGCAGGGTGATGCTAATGTAAGAAAAACTATTGCCGAGCACATAAACAAACTGCACGGCACGAACATAAATGCCGACAACATCTATATGACCTGCGGCGCAGCGGCATCGCTTTGTATATCGCTGAGAGCGCTGCTTTTGCAGGGCGAGGAAGTTATAATCTTTGCGCCGTTTTTCCCCGAGTATGTGGTGTTTGCTGAAGGGCAGGGCGGCAAGGCTAAGATAGTTCCGCCGAGAGCTGATTTTCAGCCCGACTTGCAGGCTTTTGAAGAAGCCATAAACGAAAGCACAAAGTGCGTTATAATAAACTCGCCGAACAACCCATCGGGTGTTGTGTATTCGGAAGAGACGGTAAAAACCATTGCAGAGATAATGAACAGAAAGTCGCAGCAGCTTGGCAAAGAGCTTTTTCTGATAACGGACGAGCCTTACAGAGAACTGGTTTACGATAAAGATACCGTAGTGCCGTATGTTACAAAGTATTACAAAAACACGCTGGTGTGCTATTCATACAGCAAGTCGCTCTCTCTGCCGGGCGAGAGAATAGGCTACATAGTCGTTCCCGATGAAGTGACCGACAGCAAGAATGTGTATGCATCTGTTTGCGGCGCGGGAAGAGCTCTCGGCTATGTGTGCGCGCCTACGCTTTTCCAGCAGGTCATAGCAAAATGCGTTGACTGCGTGTCCGATATTTCGGCGTACAAGAAAAACCGTGATCTGCTCTATAACGGACTTACTCAGCTCGGTTATGAGTGCGTAAAGCCCGACGGTGCATTTTATCTGTTTGTAAAGACACTGGAGGAGGACTCGGTGGCGTTCTGTGAAAAGGCTAAGGAATACGACCTGCTGCTTGTTGCAGGCGACGGCTTTGCCTGCCCGGGATATATGAGGATATCCTACTGTGTGGACGAGAAAACCATAGTAAACTCGCTGCCGGCATTCAAAGCGCTGGCGGAGAGCTATAAGAAGTAAGTTGTATTTTGCGCTTACGCGCTGCGCAGGAGCACACACGTTGACCGCCTGCGAGCAGTCGTTCAAGTGCCGAAGAACCCTCTTCGAGGCTTCTTCCCTGTTCTTCGGCTTTAGCCTCCAAGCCAAACCTGACACACATTGATACTTCGTATCAAGTGCAAATTATTTCGGCGACTTAATTGGGTCGCCGATTTTGCATAGTCCGTTTAGAGCAAAAAGCGCATATCTAAAAATCCCACAGTACGCAAAGGTTTTAAGTCTTGTCAAGAAACTAAAAGTTTTCGATTGACCCTTTTTCAAAAGGGTCATAGGGTCGAGGGGCAACGCCCCCGTCGCCGTCCGCAGACGGCGAAATCCCCTACATCGTGCGCTCTGAGAGGGGTGAATACTAAAACAGTTCGGTGAACTGTTTTAGTAGAGGGGAGGCTCTGCAAGAGAGAGCCTCCCCTAGTTGTAGCGCATATCTCTCTTTCCGCGTTCCATTATGGAACGCCGTGCAAAGTGAAAAACTACGCTTCTTACCTCTCGTTATCTTGTCTCTGATACCCACCCACATCTCACCCTTTAGCGGAGAAGCTGCTGGAAGAATATTCTGCCATTGGAGGCTGGAAGTGAGATGTAAGAAGTAAGAAATGTTTATTACAACTCTTGTGGTAGTTTGTCATACCTGCGGTTTACAAGAGGCAAGAAGCAAGAAACGCGCCCAACAACAGCTAACCGCTGCATCACACCCCCAAAAAAGTTACACCCCACCCTCCACGCCGCTGGAAGAATATTCTGCCAGTGGCTCTTTTTTGGGGGTGGTTAGTGGGAGGGAGGAGTTTATTGGTATATACTTATGGAATATGTAAATGTAGACGTTGAACAGCTCCGCAGGCTTGCGCGTAAGCGCAATTATATAAATACAGAAAAGCAAAAAAACACCTCTTACTGTATTTTACAGCAAGAGGTTTTTTATTTACATCTTCTCAACGGTGTCGATAGCCAACACGTCAAGATGTTTTATAAGCATTCGTTTTACAAGCCGGCAAAGGTTTATCCACGCCGACTTTTTCTTTTCGTCGCTCTCGTTCATGATGTGGTTTTCCTGATAGAATTTTGAGAACAGCACCGCCAGCTGATAGGCGTTCTCGCAGACGTAATTCGGCGCTCGCTCTGTAAATGCGTGTCTGAACGTTTCGTCCGTCAGCAGAATGTTCAGCATAAGCTCGCGTTCGCTGTCGGTGTATATCTCGCCGAGCTCTATCTCGCCCTCGTCGTCAATGCCCAGCTTGCGAAGCACCGAGCATATGCGCGTTACCATGTAAAGCAGGTATACGCCCGTTTTACCGTCGGCAGAGAGAAACTTATCAAGATCGAAGATGTAGTCTTTCGAGCGGTGGTTTATAAGGTCGCCAAATTTTATTGAAGCTATGGCGATCTTTCGCGCGGTGTCGTCAAGCTCTTGCAAAGTGTCAAACTTGTCTGCCTGCATTCTTGCCTTAGCGGCATCAAAGGCGGTATCTAGCAGCATTTGCAGCTGCATTACGCCGCCGTCACGCGTTTTATATGGCTTGCCGTCTGCACCGTTCATAGTGCCGAAACCCATATATTCAAGCTGCGTTTCATCGCGCATTATGCCGGCAAGTTTTGCACATCTGAAACACTGCTCAAAGTGCAGAGTCTGCCGCTTGTCTGCAACATACCAAACGTTATCGGGCTTGAAATCTTTCTCGCGCTGTATAAGCGTTGCAAGGTCGGTTGTATCATAAAGCACCGAACCATCGGTCTTTTTTATCATAACGGGCGGCATAGGGGCTTTGTCGTCCTCCTGCGCCACGTCTACCACCATTGCGCCCATGCTCTCATGCATAAGACCCTTTGAAGTAAGCACGTCAAGCAGCTGCGGTATATACTCGTCAGCATCGCTTTCGCCGTACCAAAAATCAAAATCAACATTCAGCTGCGAGAATATTCTTTTAACATCGCCGACCGATATGCCCACGATCTTTTTCCACAGATCATAAATGCCCTTTTTGTGAGATTGCAGCATAAGCGTCATGTCGTGAGCCTTTTCTTTGAAAGCCCTGCCCTCGTCGCTGTCCTCTTTTGAAAGCTTGCTTGCCGCAGGGTATATCTCGTTGAGCTGCGCTGTGTCAAGGTCGGGTATAACGTCCTTTTCTGGGTCAAAATCATCACTGAAGCATTTCCAGTCGGGGTGCATTTGTGAGAGATACGCAATAACAAGCCCCATGGGCATACCCCAGTCGCCAAGATGCGCATCGCCTATGACTTTGTGACCGCAAGCCCTTGCAAGTCTTTTCAGAGCCTCGCCTATTATCGCGCTGCGCAGATGACCTATGTGAAGCGCTTTGGCAACGTTGGGTCCGCCGTAATCTATAACTATTGAAGAAGGTTTTTCAGCCTGAACAACGCCCAGGTGCTCATCTTTGGCAATGGCGCGGCACTGCTCGGCTAAAAATTCGTCCGTCAGCGTTATGTTTATGAAGGCAGGCTTTACCGCCTCTACCTTTGCAAAACGCTTGTCCTCTTTCAGCTTGTCGGCAACTTCCTGCGCTATTATGGCAGGCGATTTGTGATAAAGTTTTGCGCCGCCGAAAGCCCCGTTGCACTGAAACTGGCAGATGTCGGGTCTGTCAGACACCAGCACCGTGCCCAGCGAGGGGTCGTAGCCGCAGCTTTCAAACGCCGCCGATACCGTTTCGGTAAGCAGCGCGGTAATATTTTTTGTGCGTTTATTTTCCGTCATATTATTCATTCCTTTTAAAGATCTGCATTTATAATTATAGCACATAACTTTAGTAAAATCAAGAAGAAATAAAGAGCGCATAAAAACGCCTGCTCGCTCTTGAAAATTTCAGTGATATGTGATACAATAAAAATAACTAAGCTTATTTTGACGGAGGTAGGATAATGAACCGCTGGACTGTGGGAAAACCAGATGAGGCTCTTGCAAAAGAAATAGAAAAACAGTGCGATCTTTCGCCGCTGTGCATAAAGGTGCTGTTGTCAAGGGGCTGTAAAGATCTTGACGATATTGCTGCGTTTTTTGAAGATATGCCGCTTGAAGATCCGTTTATGCTGAAAGATATGCAGACAGCCGTTGATACTATAAACAAGGCGATAGACAGCTTTGAGCCTATATGCGTATACGGCGACTATGACTGCGACGGCGTTACCGCAACGGCGGTGCTTTATAATTATCTTGAAAACAGCGGCGCGAATGTTACCTATTATATACCAGAGCGTTCTGAGGGATTTGGCATGAACGCTGATGCGGTGCGCAGGCTGGCAGAAAGCGGCGTAAAGCTTATTGTTACCGTTGACAACGGCATTTCGGCTGTGGAAGAAGCCGCTCTTATAGAAGAACTTGGAATGAAGCTGGTAGTTACCGACCACCACAAGCCGCCTGAGGTGCTGCCGAAAGCGGTCGCGATAGTAGACCCCCACAGAGCCGATTGCCCGTCATCTTTCAAGGATATTGCAGGGGTGGGCGTTGCGCTGAAGCTGTGTGCGGCTCTTGACGGCGGCAGTTATGATGCGGTATTAGAGCAGTATGGAGATCTGGTCGCGATAGGCACGGTGGCTGATGTTGTTCCGCTGAAAGGCGAGAACAAAACGATAGTCAACACCGGCATGAGGCTTTTAAAAAATACCGAAAATCAAGGTCTTTTGGAACTTATGGAGCTTAGCGGCATAGGCGGTGAAAAGGCGCAGAAAATGACCTGCACAGATATAGCTTTCAGGCTTGCACCGCGCATAAATGCCGCAGGAAGATTCGGTTCGCCAAAGTCGGCGGTGGCGCTTTTGCTTGCAGAGGACGAAGAAGCTCAGCTGAAAGCAGAGGAACTGCATGAGCTTAACAGCAGCCGCAAGGCAAGCGAACAAGAGATCATCGCGCAGATAAAAGAGACTATAGACAAAGACAGAAGCCTGCTCTCGGACAAAGTGCTTGTAATAGACGGCAAGGGCTGGCACCATGGGGTGATAGGCATTGTTGCCTCGAAGATCATGGAAGCATACGGCAAACCGTGCGTGCTTATTTCGGTAGACCAAGACGGCATGGCAAGGGGCAGTGCAAGAAGTATGCACGGGTTCAATATCTTCAAGTGCTTTACATACTGCGAAAGCCTTCTGGAAAAGTCGGGCGGACATGAATGTGCAGGCGGTCTTTCTATAAAAGAAGAAAATATCAAGGCGTTCAGGCAGATGGTGCGTGAGTATGCCGACAAAGCGGAAACCATGCCGTACACAGAGCTTAACGCCGACAAGCTGCTAACGCGAGAAGACCTGACATGCGGTCAGGTGCAGTCGCTTGAAAGGCTGGAGCCGTTTGGTGAGAGCAACCCAGAGCCGCTGTTTGCAATGGTCGGCGCAAAGGTGCAGAGAATAGTGCCGCTGGCGCAGGGCAAGCACACAAAGCTGGAGGTCTCATACGACAGCACTGTGCAGGATATTTTGCTGTTTGGCAAAGAGCCGGCAAAAACAGGTATACGGCAGGGCGACAGGGTAGACATAATGGTAAGAGCGGGCATAAATGAGTTTAATGGAAAAAGGTCGGTATCGCTGAGAGCAGAGGATATACGCCTGAGCGGCATAAAGCAGCAAAAGGCGTTCGCGGCGATGAGGTGTTACGACGACATTGTGTGCGGCAAAAACGTAGAGCCAAAGCTTGCCTCTCTGATAATGCCGGAAAGGAAAGAACTGCTTGCGGTATAC
Organism: uncultured Clostridia bacterium; assembly: GCA_947632425.1. Taxonomy (GTDB): domain Bacteria; phylum Bacillota; class Clostridia; order Oscillospirales; family Ruminococcaceae; genus UBA7477. Next base: position 11,077 of record CANRPG010000030.1, read on the forward strand.
AAAGCTATAGGAGACGGCATAAGTATAGATATGCTGATGCAGAGAATGTATCTTGAATATAACATAAACTTCGGCAAAACGCGTGCCTGCGCGGACATTTTCTGCGAGGCAGGGATAGCCAAGCTCTCTGACGGTTGCAGATATATTGAGACTGTAAAAACGCAGGGCAAGGCTGATCTGTCGGCGACAAATACCATGCGAAGGCTGGCGGCTTTGCAAAACGCATAATACCGAAAATTATTAAGAAAGGGTGTTAGGGTATGCCTGAGGAATATACAAGAAATTATCTGGAACAAAAACTTAAAGACAGTGAAAAACAGTACGATACCAAGAAGATCTTCGCGGCATATGAGTTTGCAAACACCGCCCACACAGGTCAGATGCGTGATTCGGGCGAGCCGTATATCATTCACCCGATAGCGGTAGCCTGCATACTGATAGACCTGGGTATGGACACCGATACTATCTGCGCTGGGCTGCTGCACGATGTTGCGGAGGACACCGAGTTTTCTATAGATGATATATCGAAGAAATTCGGCGCTGACGTTGCAATGCTGGTCGACGGCGTTACAAAACTGAAAAAGATACCGCTGCTTACCAAAGAGGAGCAGACCGCCGAGAATGTGCGCAAAATTCTGCTGGCGATGAGCGAGGACATCAGAGTTATGATAATAAAGCTCGCCGACCGCATACACAATATGCGCACACTGAAATACCGCGCACAGGATAAGCAAAGGGCAACGGCTCTTGAAACGATGAACATTTACGCGCCGATAGCCCACAGGTTGGGGATACGCTCTATAAAAGAGGAACTGGAAGATCTGTCTTTTATGTATCTTGACCCGTATGCGTATGAGGAGATAGAGCGGCTTATTGCCACGCGCAAGGCAGACAGGCAGCGCATTATCGACAGCATTATGGCAAAGATACGCGCGCGGCTTGCGCAGGATTTTGACAAGGAGTTTATTATAGAAGGCAGGGTAAAGAGCAACTACGGCATATACAAAAAGATATACCGCGACGGCAAGGAGTTTGACCAGATATTTGACAGGTACGCGGTGAGGATAATAGTAGATACGGTGAACGAATGTTACAATGTTCTGGGTATTATACACGATATGTTCAACCCGATACCCAACAGGTTCAAAGACTATATCTCAACGCCGAAAGCGAATATGTATCAGTCGCTGCATACTACCGTTATCGGCAACGAGGGTTCGCCGTTTGAAGTGCAGATACGCACCAAAGAAATGCATCGCACCGCCGAGTACGGCATAGCAGCCCACTGGAAGTACAAAGAGGGCATAAACACCAAGTACACCAAAGACGACAACCGTCTGGCGTGGGTAAGGCAGATACTTGAAACGCAGCAGAACACCAACGATGTGGAAGATATTGTAAGGTCTATAAAGAGCGATCTTTCTACAGAAGATCTGTTTGTGTTCACCCCGAAAGGCGATATGATAACTTTGCCAAACGGCGCTAACGTTATTGACTTTGCCTATGCGATACACACGCAGGTGGGCCACAGAATGTGCGGCGCAAAGGTCGACAAGAAAATGGTCTCGCTCGACCACAAGCTGAAAACGGGCGAGATAGTTGAGATAATAACAAACCCCAACCACACCCCCAGCAGAAGCTGGCTGAAAATGTGTGTCACCAACGAGGCGCGTTCAAAAATACGCACATGGTTCAAGCGCGAAAGGCGTGAAGAAAATATTTTTGAGGGGCGCAGAACGCTTGAAACGGAGTTCAGACGCAACCTTATAAGGATACCGGAAGATGAGCTGGAAGAGTTTCTCTCGGCGGATATGAAAAAGCACAACTGCGAAACGCTCGACGACTTTTTTGCCGCGATAGGCTACGGCGGCATACAGCTTTCAAAGCTTATGCAGCACCTTAAGACCGCCTACAGCAAGCGCGTTCAGGAAAAGGAGATGCCCGAGCAGCAGAGAGTTTTGGAACAGGTAAAAGAAAGCAGCGTGAAGAACAAGTCGGGCGTTATAGTTGACGGCATACCCGACTGCGAGATAAAATTCGCGCAGTGCTGCAATCCTCTGCCGGGCGATGATATAGTAGGCTTTGTAACGCGCGGTCACGGCATTTCTGTGCACAAGACCGACTGTGCAAATTACCTCGGTCAGATGAGCAACGAGGCGCAGAGAGAGCGCTGGATAGCGGTAAGGTGGGCAAACAGCAGCGAGGAGAACAGCTATTTTAAAGTTACGCTGGATATTCTGGCGACAGATAGGATAGGTCTGCTTGCCGATATATCGGTAGAGCTTTCAAATATTCGCATACCCATGCACGAGGCAACGGCGAGAGAGCTTAAAAACGGCAATGCCAGCGTTATGGTAACGATAAGCGTTGCAGGGGTAAATCAGCTGAACAACGTTATACAAAGACTTAAAAAGGTGCCAAGCGTTTTGTCTGTAGACAGAACGGGAAAATAAGGTGATAATATGAATATTTTTATACTTCCGCCGATGGGTCTGTGCGGCGCGAACAGCTATATTATAGCTTCTGAAAAAGGCTCGGCGGCTTTGGTAGATGCGCCTGCAAACGCAGACTTTGTGCTGGGCGAGATACAAAGGCGTTCTCTTTCGCTGAAAATGCTTCTTCTGACCCACGGGCATATAGACCACATAGAAGCCGCGGCGCAGCTGCAAAAAAAGTCGGGCTGCAAGGTGTATATACACTCGGGTGATATGGCTATGCTCACCGACGGCAGGCTAAACCTAGCAAACAATATGA
>CANRPG010000031.1 GCA_947632425.1 uncultured Clostridia bacterium
TGCCAACCCCTATAAAGTATTATAATAAGGAGATAAAATCTGCCTATAAAGAGGTCGAGCACCGCGCCGAACGCCAGCTGCTGTCATATCTGCCGGAGGACATTCGCGGCGAGTATGAAGATATTCTTTGCCCGAACGATAACGATGCAGAGCTTTGGTCTTTGGTAAAAGCGGCTGATAAAATTTCCGCATATATAAAATGTACGGAAGAAATTCAAATGGGCAACCGCGATTTTGAGCAGGCGCTGGCTTCCACGAGAAAAGCCATAGAAGCCATGAACATTGCCGAGGCGAACGAATTTATTACCGAATTCATGCCTGCCTACAGCCTGACTCTTGACGAACAGACACTGCAATAATATGCGAATTATTGTTTCTTTTTTGCAGGCTTAATATCTGCCAAAGGCGAGCTGTGCGCGGCGTTTTTAAGGTTTTCGCTTGCTAAGTGTGTGTATATCTCGGTCGTGGAAGTGCTTTCATGACCGAGTATTTCTTTCAGCACCAGCATATCAACGTGCCCGTACTGATACATAAGCGTGGCAGCTGTGTGCCTAAGCTTGTGCACAGATATGCCAAGGTTGTTAAGCCCTGCTTTTGCAAGGTTTTCTTCAACTATCATCTCAACTCGGCGTGTGGTTATTCGCCTGTGATTTCGCGATATAAATATAGCGTTCAGACCTTTGTTTTTCTCGTCAGCGTTACGCTCTGCAAGGTATGCGTCAAGAGCCGCCACACAAGCATTGTTCAAAAATACAATTCGTTCTTTGCCGCCTTTACCAAATATTCTCAGTGTTTTATTATCGCGGCTGTAATCGTTAAGATCAAGCCCGACAAGCTCACTCAGCCGCATACCGCAGTTTAAAAACAATACAATAATGCAATAATCACGCAGAGTGCTGCCGTTATTTACAGTCTCAATAAGCGACTGACTTTGTTCTAGCGACAGATACCTCGGCAGCTGCTTGTCAAGCTTTGGTATCTCAAGCTCCGTAAGCGGATCGTTTTCGATTATCATGGCTTTTTTGTTCAGATACTGATAAAACTGCTTCAGCGCCGAGCATTTGCGCGCACGTGTCTTTTTGGTATTGTTGCGTACATCTTTAAGATACCGTAGATAGTTGTAAGCATCGTATAGTTTTAGATCTGATATAAGCAATAGTGGTGTGTCAGCAATTTTAATTGTTTCAAAGTCCGCTGCCGGATCTGCAAGACCGTTTGTAATTTTAAGATATCTTAAAAACGTGCGAATGTCTAAATAGTAGGCTTCTTCGGTACGATCACCACGACCACGTACAACTTTTAGATTTGTTAAAAAGTCTGTTAAATACTTTGGGCAATCGTCCATGTATTCTTTTTTCAAGATGTCACTCCCTTTAATTTCGCTAAACTCTAATTTCCTATATTTTCTTAATGTCGTTTATTTCCGCTCCTGTACGGGGCTTTTTAATTCTCTCCGCCCTCAATTTCGCTAAATTTTGATTTAGCGAAGTTCGTTCTATTTTAATTATACCCCCTTTTCGGCTGTTTGTCAAGAGATTTTTAGCAAATCTATAAGAAATATAAAAATAAGCAGCCTTAGCATTTTCACTTGCAAGGCTGCTTTTCAATTATTTCAGCTCAACAATAGTGACCCCATCTTCGCCCTCGCCGTAAACACCGCGGCGATATGTCTTTACAAGCCTGTGCATACTGAGATGCTCACGCACGGAGTTTTTCAGCGCACCTGTGCCTTTGCCGTGAATTATCGTAACCGTATTCGCACCTGACATCACCGCGCCATCTAAAAAGCTGTCAACCTCGTAAATACCTTCATCTACCGTATAACCGCGTATATCAAGCTCCATTTGAGGTCTGCGAGTCATTCTGCTTTCAACACCGCTTGAAGTAACTCTGCCCGAAGACTTCGCCTTATTTTGCGGCTTGCTTTGCTTACCTTGCACAGGCGCGGTTTCTTTTTCTATAAGCCGCAGTTTCGAGACGTGTATCTTCGTTTTCATAACGCCCGAATGAACAAAGCAGTTACCGCTTGCATCAGGCGGCGTTACAACTATGCCGTTCTTGTTCATGTCGGCTATCAGAACTCTGTCACCTTTTACCAGCGGTCGCGGCAGCACATAATCGCTGTCAGATCTTGTCACAGGATTGGCTTCGTTATACATATTATTAAGCACCGACTTACTGGTATGCTTCGCGTCGATAGCTTTCTGCGCAAAATCAGCCTTATCCTTTTCCTTGCGCAGGCTGTCAAGTTCATCGATAAGCTTTTCTGACTGCTGCGTAACACGGCGCACTATCGCATTTGCCTCACGTCTGGCTATCTCCAGTTCCTTTTCCTTGTGCTGCTCCAAAAGCTCTTTTTCTTTTGTCAGAGATTCTTTTATCTTCTCACTTTCGGTAAGATTCTTGTCGGCTTCATCGCGCAGTTTTTCAAGCTCTAAACGCGACTTCTCCAGTCCCTCCAGTATGTTTTCAAAACGTCTGTTCTCGCTGCCTATCATGCTTTCGGCATTGTTTATTATGTCATCAGGCATACCAAGCTGACGTGAAATAGCAAAAGCGTTCGATTTACCCGGCGAACCTATAATAAGCCTGTATGTCGGCTTCAGCGTTTCAACGTCAAATTCGCAGCTTGCGTTCTCTGTATCTTCGCTGTCAATGGCATACAGTTTCAGTTCCTGATAATGCGTTGTGCAAATGACTTTTGCGCCGCATTGTTTCAGCTTTTCTATAATAGATACCGCCAAAGCCGCGCCCTCTATCGGGTCTGTACCCGAGCCAAGTTCATCTAGAAGAATAAGGCTTTCGCTGTCCGCTTTTTTAAGTATATCTACAACTCTTGTCATATGCGAAGAAAAAGTCGAAAGACTTTCTTCAATAGACTGCATATCGCCTATATCTGCCAGAACATTTTGAAAGACCGATATTTTCGAGCCGTCAGAAACCGGTATCAGCAGACCGCACATCGTCATCAGCGTAAGCAGACCGACTGTTTTCAGTATAACAGTTTTACCGCCCGTGTTCGGCCCTGTGATTATCAAAGAATTGTAGCTCTCCCCTATCGTGAGATCAATAGGCACTACCCTGCTTTTGTCAATAAGTGGGTGACGAGCCTTTTTCAGCACAATAATGCCGTCATCTGAAATCTCGGGCACCGAGGCGTGCATTTTTGCGGCAAGCTGCGCTTTAGCAAAGTACAGATCAAGCATAACGCAGGCTTTGTAGCCTGATGCAAACTGCAAAGCAAATTCGCCGCACAATGCAGATAAATGCGTGATTATCCGATGTATTTCTTCCTGCTCCTGCGCTTTTAACAGGCGTATCTCGTTGTTAGCCTCAACTACCGACATAGGCTCTATAAACAGCGTTGCGCCTGTAGATGAAGTATCATGCACAAGACCGTTCACCGCGCCTTTATGCTCCGATTTTACGGGCAGCACATATCGTCCGTCACGCAGCGTGACCCTAGCTTCCTGCAAATACTTCTTCGTTTCAGCCGACTTTATCATGCTTTCTAAGTTTTCTCTTATCTTAACGCCTGCCCGTGAAATTCGCCTGCGTATGGAAGAAAGCTCGGGGCTTGCATCATCGGCAAGTTCTTCTTCATTAAGAATTGAAGAATCAAGCAGCCTTTCAAGATAACTGTTCGGAAAGATACATTCAAACAGATATTCTAAACTTTTTGCATCATTTCCGCACCTGTCGTGCCACTCTGTCAGCGCAGAGATCTGATGCAGCAGCTTGCGCACTTCTATAAGCTCCGCAAGGCTTAGAATTGAGCCCGAAGATGCCCTGTCGGCAAGTGCAGCGGCATTTGTAATATTATAAAATACGGGCGCGCCGAATTTGACCGTCAGCTCAAGCGCATCGGCGGTCTTTTGCACTTCTTCTTTAGCATCGCTAAGGTCTGCACACGGACGTATTTTAAGCGCTATATCTCGCGATGCATCGTTTGAACACTCATTTCTGAGCATTTCAAGAATTTTATGTAATTCCAAAACATTGTCATTAAAACTATTATACATATTTATTCCTCAATTTTGTGACTTAGCGATCTGTAGAACGTAAGTGCATTGAACCTTACGTCCAGTTTTGTTTCAAGATACTCCTCTGTTATGAAAGATACTGAGCGTTCCCTTTTCTCGCTCATTTTCAGATGAAACAGCTTCTTCTGATCGCAAAGCGCAATATATCGAAGTATTTCCACCGTCTGCGGCGAGAGCTTGTACATATGAGAAGTATCTTCTTCATCTTCTTCAGTATCTCCGTCATGCTGTCTGTTATAGCAGTCCTCGCAAAGCAGCATACTGTCTTTCATGTCAAAATACATATTCAGACCTAGATCCGTCGAATACCTGTAGCACCTGCGGCAGCAAAGCAGCTGAGGCATCAGCCCTATCTCGCATATGTGGCGGAATTCAAAAATTGCTTTCAGTGTTTCGTTGCTGACCTTGCCGTTATCCAGAAAATACAGCGTATTCATCATAAGCCTTGCAACGTTCTCACACGGCTCGTTTATCTGAATAGTGTAATGAATAATATCAGCAAAATAGCAGGCAAGAGCAAACTTATCCACTTCCAGCCGTATGTTGTAAAACAAATTTATCGGCTCGCAGCTGTTAAGATAGTATCTGTCCTTGTTTTTATTGAAACAAAGTTTAGAATATGTGAAAAGCTGCGTTGCGCTGCCAAGCTTGCTGTTTATCTTCATAGCACCCTTAGCCAGGGCCTCAATAACGCCTTTTTCTTTGGTGAGAACCGCGATTGCCTTGTCCTGCTCCCCTATCTGCTTTTCACGAATTATTACCCCGTTCACTGTCTCCAATGACACCATTCTCCTCTTGCTGTTTTGAACGTCTGTATTCTAAGTAATCCGAAATCTTTCCGCTTTTTGCGAACCTTTCCCACAACTCATCAGTCATATCATCACCCCGTATGCGATTATTATCTGCATACGACGTTATAATTATTTATCCGACAAACCGAAATTTTTAATAAGCGCCTCGCTGTTTCGCCAGTCTTTTTTGACCTTAACCCAGCACTGCAAGTTTACTTTTATTCTGAAAAATCGCTGCAATTCTGCCCTTGCATCGCTGCCTATCTTTTTCAGCATTGAGCCGTTCTTACCTATTATTATGCTCTTGTGCGTGTCTCTCTCGCAGTATATAGTTACCGATATATCAAGAATATCTTCACCGCTTTTGTCGCGGCGTTCTTTCAGGCTTTCAACCGTAACTGCAATACCGTGAGGCACTTCGTCATTCAGCGCGCGCAAAGCCTTTTCTCTGACTATCTCAGCCATTATAACTCTCTCGGGCTGGTCGGTAAACTTGTCATCAGGAAAATAATGCGGCGAAGGTGTCGCGTAGTTTATCAGAACATCTAACAGCTCGTCCGTGCCGTCTTTTTCAATTACAGATACAGGCACTACTTCGTCAAACACATAAAGCTGCGAATATTCTGTAATAAGCGATATAAGCGCAGTCTTGTCCTCCAGCAGGTCTATCTTGTTCAGCACAAGAATAACTTTCATTTTTCCTGCCTTGAAGCTCTTTATCAGATTTTTTTCATGTTCGGAGATCTTCTTTGTGCAGTCGGCAACCATAACTATTATCTCGCCGTCAGTGACCGCCTCGTTTATAGTCTTGACCATGTGGTCTGAAAGCTTGTTCTTCGGCTTGTGCATACCCGGCGTATCAATAAAAACAAGCTGCGTTTCGCCTTTAGTAACAACGCCTGTTATCTTTGTGCGCGTGGTCTGAGGCTTGTTGCTTACTGCTGCTATCTTCTCCCCTACCATACAATTGAGCAGCGACGACTTGCCAACATTTGCCCTGCCTACTATAGTTATAAATGCGCTTTTTGTTTTAATATTTTCCATATATTTTCCTATCTTTATGTATCTCGTGTTATACCAAGCTGTGAAAGAATCTCTTCCTGCCTTGCAAACATATCTTTTTCGTCCTTCTCACTCGTTTCGTGGTCATACCCCAAAAGATGCAGCATTGAATGCACCGTAAGAAAAGCTATCTCGCGCTCTGTTGAATGCCCGTACTCCTCAGCCTGAGCTATAGCTTTTTCGACCGATATAACTATATCACCAAGCAAAATAGCATTGCTTGAATTATCAACGTCAAAACCGTTTTCATCGCCCAGCGGAAATGACAGCACATCGGTAGGTCTGTCAACGTTTCTGTACTCTTTGTTAAGCGCGTGTATCTCTTTGTTATCTACAAAAGCAACGCTCACCTGCGCGTTGTCGTCTATATCTTCAAAGATAAGCGTCTGCTCACAGCACCGCCTTACAAGTGCGCGAAGCTGCGGCGTTATCTTATATATCTTTTGTGAATTTAAAAACAGCACTTTTGTTTTTCCCATATTTTCACCTTTCAACTACTGATTATAATACTTGTCATAAGCTTTTATTATATCCTGAACCAGCTTGTGCCTTACTACGTCTTTTTCAGTAAACCTGTTGATAGATATATCCTCAACATTTTTCAAGACCTTCACAGCTTCCACCAGTCCCGACTTTCTCTTGTCGGGCAGATCTATCTGCGTAATATCGCCCGTTATTACTATCTTGCTGTTAAAGCCAAGGCGCGTCAGGAACATTTTCATCTGTTCGGGCGTGGTGTTCTGCGCCTCGTCAAGGATTATAAAGCTGTCATCGAGCGTTCTGCCGCGCATATAGGCAAGAGGCGCAACTTCTATGCACCCTCTCTCCTGTTGACGCGCAAATGCTTCGGGCCCGAGCATATCAAAAAGAGCATCATAAAGCGGTCTTAAATACGGGTCTACCTTGTTTTGAAGATCTCCCGGCAAAAAGCCCAGCTTCTCCCCTGCCTCGACCGCAGGTCTTGTAAGTATAATTTTGTTTACCTCATGCGCCCTGAATGCCTTTACAGCCATTGCCACCGCAAGATATGTCTTGCCAGTGCCGGCAGGGCCTATGCCTATAACGATAGTATTTTCTTTAATGCTGCTGATGTATCTTTTCTGCCCCAGAGTTTTCGGCTTTACTATCTTTCCGCCCATGGTTATGCAAATGCCGTCGTCAGTCAGCTTTTTAAGCTCGTCCTGCGTGCCGTCGTCAACCATGGAAAGCACATATCTTATAGTCTGCTCGTTTATTTGCTCGCCCTTGCCAGCAAGGAAAATAAGCGTTTCTATAGCCTGCGCCGCCTTGAAAGTATCGTCCTCTTCGCCTGTTATTTTAATATCACCGTCGCGGTTGACTATCGAAACATTGTATTGCTTCTGCAAAAGCCTTATGTTTTCGTCAAAGCTGCCGTAAAGGCTGAGAACAAGCTCTGAGCGCTCAACATTTATTATTCTTTCCGCCATATTTGTTATCACCGTATAATTTTACAAAATATCCGAACAGTCCTGCTCGTACCTGTCCAATATACATTATAACACAACTTTGCGGAAATTAAAAGTACCTTTTTAAGATTTTTCGGGAAATATTATCTGAGTCTCGCCTATTTCACCCTCTGCAACATATGTTACCACTGCTCTTATGCCTGTGTCGCTCTTTTCATATTTAACATCTTTGTCAATTATCTCGCAGTCGGAAAGAAAATTGCTCTCATAATCTTCAATATCTTTTTTAAGTGCTTCTCTTGTTTCCTCCTCACTTCGCATAGTTTCTTTGTATTCATAGCTGTCGTATGTTTTGTATGTAACACCCACAGGCAGCTGCACGCCCAGAAAATTCCAGTATCTTATGTCCTCATGCTCAATAAACTTACCCTGCGGCGGCTTTTTGAAGAAATTTATATCAGTATCAAAAAATCTGAAAAATTTCATTTCTTCAGCGCCCTCGTTTATTTCCTTGGAAATACTCTGAAACGGCTCATAGAAAGTCTGCGTGTCGGTAAATCTTCCCGTAATACTTGCCTGCGAGTATCGATAACGCAGCTGCCCGAAGCGGTCAATATACTCGCCTGCTATAAGTATCTGCCCTTTTGCCACGCCGTCGCCCAGCATAAAATCTATACTTCCGCAATATACTTGAAAATCAGTGATCACCGCATCTCGTTTCGCCACAATATTTGCAGGATATCGGTTTTCTTTTATATCGGGCTTTTGTGTTGCCTGACTTATATTTATAACAAGTTCGCTGCCGTTTACACGAATGCCTGCCCACGCAATATCGTCTGTTCTGTCAGTCAGAGCGGTTTCAAGGCTGTGAAGATCAATATCCGAAATATGCGTGCCAAAGTCAATATCAAAGTCTTCTAAAACAGCATTTACCTCCTGCCGCGTTTTATAGTCAGCGCCGATTATTCGTATGTGCAGCACAATATTTGAAAGGTAAAACATCACCGCAAGAGAAAAAATAACACCTGCCAGCAGCCCGTAATGTTTGTAGTACCGCTTGCCTTTCACTACAAGACCGTTCTCACTTAAAACTTCAAGCTGCAAGTTGTATTTATCGCACAGTTTTCTCAATCTTTTCAGCTTGCCAAGGTCTATGTCGCCTGTAATGCTGTCGCCTGCATCAGTCATTTCAATGATGCTTATATTGCTTTTCAATAGCTCATTCAAAAGCTGATACCGCCTGTCGCCAACTATCTTTATATGCGCTATACCGATCTTTTCTGTTATCATACTCTGCTGCTCTTTCTCGTTACATTTACGCTGTTTATTCTGCCCTCTACCAGCATAGATGTATTTGTGTAGTTTGTCACTTTCAGCTCGCTCCCCCATATCTCAACGTCGTTTTCCTTTGTAGATACCCTTACCATTATTTCATTACATTCGTTTATAGATCTGCAATTTTCAACCAACACGCTACTGTCGTCTATGATGCTTATGTACGAATTAAGACACAGCATTTCTCTAAAGACCAATTTCTTTTTTGTACCTTTCATAAAAACGCCCCTTTAAAATTGTCTTACCAATACTAATTATATTGTTTTTTTCTTTGTCATATACATAAAGGTAGATACAAACTGTGGGGGTAGTCTTATGAAAAAGCTTTTGGGCGCGCTTGCGGCAATAACTGCCGTTGTTTTTGTTATTGTCTATATTTCGGATATTACATCTGCCGTTCTGACCGCTGTTGAAAGATGCCTGAACGTTATAATACCGTCGCTGTTTATAATGATGGTAATATCGCGCTATATAGTTTCAAAAAGGCTGTTTGAGCCTCTTGAGAAGCTGATGAATCTGCCGTCAAAACTGTTGGGCTTCTCGCCAAGACTTATGACCGTATTCATTTTAAGCAACATAGGCGGCTACCCTATCGGCGCAACTATGCTGTCTCAAATGTGCAAAAACGGCGAAATATCGCCAAAACAAGCAGAAGTCTGCGCATCTTATTGCTTTTGTTCGGGTCCTGCATTCCTCGTGGGTGCTGTGGGTATGTGCGTTTACCAAAGCAAAAGCCTAGGTTATATGATGTTTCTTTCGTGCGTGATCGCAAATCTGGCGGCGTGCATAATATATAACAGGGTATTCGGCATAAGCAAAGCGGCATTGCAAGGCGGCAAATGTACAGAGAGCACATATACTATTACAGATGCAATATCAGACAGCGGAAAAGCTATGTTTTCAATGTGCGCTGTGATAATTTCATTCAGCGCTGTAACGGTAGTACTGCAAAAAGCCTGCGCCGCATTTTGCATTGACCCCATGCTTTTAGCGCCCCTGTTTGAAATTACAAATGTTACCTCTTTTCCGCCTGCACAACTTTCGCTTCTCACCTGCTGCACCGCGCTGGTATCGTTTGGCGGTCTTTGCGTATGGCTGCAAAACACATCGCTAGTTAAAAAAAGTTTCTCGCTGACAAAAACTCTTTTGCTCAGAATACCCATTTCTGTTCTCAGCGGCATAATTTTTAAGGGCATTTACAGCATTTTCTTCGACCGATATATGGCTTCAGGTGCAGATATTGGCGGACTAGTTGTCAATATAGACAATTTTGCGCCGTCAATTTGTCTAATAATAATGATATTTATGATTCTTAATAAAAAAAGACTAGCATTTCAATAAAAAGTGTGGTATAATTATTTTGTAGGATGAATTCTAATATGAAAGGGTGTCAGTTATGGCAAAGAAAACATACTTTGGAAGCAATATACCGCCGTCATGCTCTTACTGCGTTTATGGCAACAGAGCTAAAGAGGGCAACAAAGTCCTCTGCGAAAAACAAGGTCTGGTTGCAGGAGATTACAGCTGTAAGAAATGGGAATACGATCCTATAAAGCGCGTTCCTAAGAAGCAGCTCACCATTCCTAATCAGGAAGACGATATAATCTGATCATCTGCAAAAAATATCCCATTTGCCACTAGCGACAAATGGGATTTTCTTTAATATGTATTCTGCTGCTTCACTGCTTGTAGACTATATCTATAGAAAGGCAGCCGCTGCCGTCGAGAGTTTCGCTGAGTTTGTCAGGCTGATGTGTGCCTGCATACAAAGTGAACTGCTTAGAGCGCACCTTTCTCACGCCCTGCTCGTCAACGCAAGTAAATGCCTTTGGCGGTACGGGTATGGAAACCGTCATAGACTCCCCAGCCTTCAGTGATATGCGCTTGAATCCGCAAAGGCTGTGGCGCGGTACCGCACATTCGCAGCTGTCTTTTATGTATATCTGAATAACATCTTCTGTGTCGTATTCGCCCTCATTAGATACCTTTACAACAGCATTGCCGTCCGCATATTTAAGCTCAGAGCAGATTATGCGAGAGTAGTTAAGACCATATCCGAACGGGTAAAGTATATTGTCCGAAGTGTAGCGATATGTTCTGTTTTTCATAGAATAATCGGTGAAATCGGGAAGTTCATCGGCGGTCTTATAAAATGTAACCGGCAGCTTTCCCGAAGGCGATATTTTGCCGAGAAGTATTTTGGCAAGCGCAATTCCGCCCTCAGAGCCGGGATACCACGCATGCAGCAGAGCGTCAACTTCCTGCTCGATGTTCAGCGCGCTTCCTGCCGCACAAACAACTATAACAGGCTTGCCGACTTTCTTAACTTCTTCAAGAAGTATGCGCTGGCTCTCGGGCAGCCGCAGGTCATTTTTATCGCCCGATGAAAACTCGTTGCCCGTGTCGCCCTCTTCGCCCTCGATAGTAGCATCGAGACCAAGGCAAAGAATTGCAACATCGCTGTGTTTTGCAGCAGCCACAGCTTCAGCTATCCTGTCGTTTTTCTGCGCAAGACCCGAAACTCTGTCTTTGTAAAGGTGGCAGCCCTCGGCGTATATGACCCTGCCATCAAAATTGTCCTGCAATCCAAGCAAGAACGTGTTGTACTTGTCGGCAGTGCCGTTGTAATTGCCTTCGAGAGCGGCAAAGCTGTTTGCATTAGGTCCTATGACCGCAATCGTTTTTACATTTTTGCCAAGCGGCAGTACACCGTTGTTTTTAAGAAGAACTATAGATTTTTCGGCACATTCCAGCGATACCGCCTTGTGCTCGCTACAAGCTACTACTTCATAGGGTATATCGTCGTATTCCGTGCCGTCGTCAAACATACCAAGGCGAATACGCGTTCTCATGGCGTGAACGCAGGCGTTGCTTATGTCCTCTTCAGAGATCATGCCGTATTCGTATGCATCGAGCACGTTTTCATAAGTGCAGCCGCAGTTTACATCACAGCCCGATTTGAGAGCCAGAGCGACCGATTCTATCGGCGATTTTGTCACCTTGTGATGCTCGTGAAAATCGCGGATAGCCCAGCAGTCTGAAACAAAATAGCCGTCAAAACCCCATTCATCGAGCTTTTCTACAAAAAACTTATTAGCGCATGCAGGCTCGCCGTTCACACGGTTGTATGCGCCCATAACGCTTTCAACTTTTGCATCTTTTACAAGCGCTTCAAATGCCGGCAGATAAGTTTCTTCCATATCTTTAGGCGTTACCACCGCGTCAAACTCGTGGCGCAGGCTTTCAGGACCGCTGTGAACAGCCATATGCTTGGCGCACGCAGCCACTTTCAGCACCTTTTTGTTTCCTTGCAGACCGCGCACATATGCCTTGCCGCATTCAGCGGTCAGAAACGGGTCTTCACCGTAAGTTTCGTGACCCCTGCCCCATCGCGGATCGCGGAAAATGTTGATATTAGGCGCCCAGATAGTCAAGCCTTTGTAAATATCCCTGTCGCCGTATTTGGTATATTCGTTGTACTTGGCGCGCGCCTCGGTAGAAGTAATGTCTCCTGCCTTTTCGATAAGCTCGGTGTCAAACGTTGCCGCCATACCTATAGCCTGCGGAAACATTGTAGCAACGCCCGAGCGCGCCAGACCATGCAGACCCTCGTTCCACCAGTTGTATTCGGGAATGTCAAGCCTTTCTATCGCAGGGGCGTCAAATCTCAGCTGAGATGCCTGCTCTGCAATGTTCATTTCGTCAACAAGCGCTTCCGCCCTATCCTGCGCGGACAAGTCTTTGTTCTTATAGTCTTTCATATGTAATATCCTTTCATTCAAATTTAAAATAGCCGTATGCGTTCATTATACCATAAAAGCGAAAGCGTTATGGTATAATTGTCCGATACGTCGGGAGCAGACCTTTTGGTCTGCGTATCGACGAGGACATAAGAATATAATATACGCTTGCGTATATTATACCATATCAAACGCTTACTTTCAATAGATATTAAAAATTTTTTACATATTTTGAGGTGATAATTATGAAGTGGGCAACATTCGATAATATTGTCAATGATAAGCGTTACAAAAGTGTTCTTGATAATTACAATTATAACAAAAATATCGGCATAAAAGAGCAAGATGATCCCGATGCGCAGGATACAGATATTGTTGAAAGCGGCACCGCCGAGGCTCCCAAACATTCAAACGTTATAACCGTTTGCGGCAGGCAGCTGCTGCAATGTCAGTACGGCGGAAACTTTCCCAAAATGCGCTTTTGCAAGGCTGATATGTCTGATGTCAACTGCGAGATACTGGCTTGCTACAATGCGCTGAAATTTTCGGGGTATATAAACGACACCGGCTTTGAAGAATTTTTCAAAATTGCCGCCGAGCTTGAAGTAAACGCGCCATATGTCATCTCTACAGGTCACTTTGGTGCAGACCACAAAAAGCTTGGTGAATTTCTAAAATCCAGAAATGTGCCGTTTACAGTGCATACCGACCCCGGCGAAGCCACAGATGCTCTGAAATCCTCAAAATGCGCCATTGTTGCATATAAATTTGATCTAATAAAGATACATACTTTCATGTGCTTTTATGAAAACGGCAAGGTCGTGTCCGTCAACAGAGGCAGCGGCTGCCTTTATCTGTGGAAAAACGACAGTATCAGCGAGTGCCTTAAAGGCGGCAAACTGTGCGAAGCGTATATAATACATTAAATTTTTTTGAAATTAAAAGCGAATGTTATACTTAGAGAATAGTGAATATTGAATAATCAATAGTGAATAATACAAAATTTCCTAGACAATCACATTTATGCCAAAACAAGTTGGTAGCGCAGCTTAGCCGTTGTGAGCGCGTTTACAAGCGAACAGGATAAGCAAGCGTGACTTGTTTTGGAAAGCTGGAAAAGTCCGACAGGACTTTTCGGCACTTCGCTCGCGAAGTGTAAGCGATAGGAGTGAGTGAGAGGTGACTTTTCCACAAGTATAAAAGAAAAGTCGCCGCGAGTGATACGAAGTCCGCGACGACGTGGTGCTGCTGATGGGAATCGAACCCACACGATGTTTCCACCGAGGGATTTTAAG